>JAJUJH010000103.1 GCA_029265435.1 Clostridiales bacterium | reverse complement strand
GGGCCGCTATGAAAAACGCCAAAGAGGATCTGCCAAAAGATGCCGAGAACAAAAGGGAAGGTGCGGACATCAAAGAATTCGGCGCACCGCTGACTCAGTCGCCGATACATGTGGTCAGCATCATCGGACAGATCGAAGGGCATATGAACCTGCCGCCGCAGAACAAGGCGACAAAGTACGAACATATTCTTCCGCAGCTTGTGCTGATCGAAAAGGACCCGGCGGTGCGCGGTTTTATTTTGCTGATCAACACGGTGGGGGGAGACGTGGAGGCAGGTCTTGCGCTTGCCGAAATGATCGCGGGGATGAGCAAACCGAGCGTTTCGCTCGTGCTTGGCGGCGGACACAGCATCGGTATCACTCTTGCCGTATCGTCGCGCTATTCGTTCATATCGCCGTCCGCGAGCATGACGATCCACCCGATACGAATGAGCGGCGTTATCATCGGCGTTCCGCAAACGTTTGACTTTTTCAACAAAATGCAAAAGCGTATCGTTGATTTCGTATGCGCTCATTCTCATATCACGGAAACGAAATACAGAGAACTTATGACACTGACAGGCGAGATGGCCAACGACGTGGGTACCGTGCTTGTTGGCGCTGAGGCGGTAGAATGCGGCATTATCGACGAAGTGGGAACGTTTCAAGCTGCGTCCGCAAAAATCCGTGAACTGGCAGAACTGTAAATAATTAATTTTTATTGAATATTGAAGAATCTAATAGATTTTGCCGTATCCGTTTGCATAGAGCGTCCGGGTTGAAACGAGATATGAAAGCGAGACGATTCACGCAGGATAAAGATAAAGAGTATCAAAAGAAAACATGATAAAACAGAACACATCATGTTGCAGGGAGCGCCACAATTAACGGGTCGGCTGCCGGCAGCCTGGCCACTTTCAACAGCACGACGGACGAACTGCGTATCAACTTTGGCGCGGGTGCGACCGCAGGTACCGCGAGCACCAACGGCGGCAGGCTATTAGGATCCAAAAGCATGGGAACATCGGGCACAACAGGCCAGGGCCAGACGGCTACCATCACTTTTCAGGCGAGAGTGACGGCTAACGCAGGGTATGTGGTGAAGAACCAGGCGCGCATTACCTATAACGACTATGGATGGGAGAGTTATAACTCGGGCGATTACACTTGCTATTCAAGCGTGTCGGGCCAAACGCCCGTGTCGGGAAACGAAGCCACCTATGTGAACCGTTTTACGGTTTTGGACAGGACAATAGACGGCAGGGTGTGGTATGACACAGTTGCGGAGAAGTTTGGTCAGATTGACCCGGGAGAAGTAAAGGTTTCTGGATTAACGGTAGGCGTGTATGCCAATACAAATACAACCTATACGACGCCGATCAATGATAGATTCGGAAACCCATTAACAACCACAACAAATTCCTCCGGACAATACAGCTTTTCCGCGATTCCGGCCGGAACATACAAGGTTGTTGCGACGACGCCAAGCGGATATATAGTGACGGCGAAGACCGCAACAAGCGACAATGATGCCGTGGCATCGGGAACCAGAGCCGTTATCAGCGGGATCGTACTGAGCGGCGCTACCTCCGCGTCTTTTCAGGACATCGGCTTTACGCCAAACCGGACTTTGAACGGCAGGGTTTGGTATGACACGAACGCAGACGGTATGATCGATACGGCGGAAACAAGGGTTTCCGGGTTGACGGTGGGCGTGTATGCCAATACGGACACGACCTATACGACGCCGGTCAATAATATATACGGAACCGCCCTGACCACGACGACCAACGCGAGCGGCATATACAGCTTTTGGGGGGTTCCGGCCGGAACCTATAAGGTCGTCGTCACGACGCCAAGCGGGTATATCGTGACGCTCAAAACCACGGCCACGGATAACGACGCGGTGGCTTCAGGAACCAGAGCCGTTATCAGCGGGATCAATTTAAGTTCCGCAACTTCTGTAGCAAATATGGATATAGGCTTTGCAACAAACCGGACTATAAACGGCAGAGTATGGTTTGATACGAACGCAGACGGCATGATCGGCGCGATCGGCACGACGGAGACAAGGATCTCCGGGTTGACGGTGGGCGTGTATGCCAGTACGGATACAACCTATACGACGCCGGTTAGTGATATTTACGGAACCGCCTTGACCACGACGACAAACGCGAGCGGCGTATACAGCTTTTGGGGAATTCCGGCCGGAACCTATAAGGTCGTCGTCACGACGCCAAGCGGATATATCGTTACAGAAAAAACCGCGACCACGGATAACGATGCTGTCGCTGAAGGAATAAGGGCCATAGTCAGTGGGATTAACTTGAGTACCGCGACCTCCGTGGCAAATCAGGATTTCGGTTTTACGACGCTCCGCACGATAAGCGGCAGGGTGTGGTATGACGATAATTATGAACGCGGCAGGATCGATCCGGGAGAGTTAATGGCGGCCGGATTAACGGTGGGGCTGTATCATGCGGACGACACAACCTTTGCGACGCCTGTGAATGACTTCTACGGCAATCCGCTTATTACGACAACAAATGAAAACGGTGAATACAGCTTTTCGAATCTTTGGCCTGGAGTTTACACTGTCGCTATGACAACGCCAGAGGGACATGTTGTAACATTCTGGGCACCACAAGCATACGACAATAAAGCCATGCCAGAAGGAACAAAAGCTGTTATTAAATTTATTGATGTATACTACTGCAGTTGGGATGAAAGAGACATTGGGTTTACTCCCATTCATACGGTTAGCGGCAGGGTGTGGTATGACGAGGATGGCGACGGCATGATTGATGCGCAAGAGGCAAAAGCCTCGGGGCTAACTGTAGGAGTCTATGGTAACGACGAAACAGACTATTGGTATACGCCCTATGGCCTGTATATGTCTGTAGGTAATATGCAAGTTCAGGCCCCCCTTGTCACCACTACTGACGAAAACGGCGAATACAGTATCTCATATATCCCTTATGGTATGTACAAGGTTGTTGTGACGACACCCGACGGATATAACGTAACGTTGAAAACCGCAACAACCGACAACGACGCTGTCGGGGAAGGATTAAGAGCCGTTATCGCCGGTATTGACCTTACCGATGTGATTTCCCTGGCAGACCAGGATATTGGTTTTCAAAACCATCGTGCCATTACGCTTTCCAAGTTGGTGAAGGGCACGCTTGCCGATCCGGACCAGGAGTTTACCTTCAGGGTATATCTTACGGGCGTGACCGGTTCACTTCCGTATACCGGAGCGTCCACCGTGGCGGGAGTAGAAGCGCCGCCGGATGGTACCATTGCCAATTTTGGCACCGTTACTTTAAAACATGGTCAAAGCATTAAGATTGAGAATATCCCTATGGGCACGGCCTATAACATCATTGAAATCAACAGCGCGGGGTATACCGTAACGGTTACTGACAGCAATGCCTCCGGTACGCTATCAGACGACGTGAAAGTGGAGTTTGTCAATACGAAGAACGAGGTTATGCCAACGGGTGTGCTGATGGACGTGCTGCCCTATGCCATCGTTGCGGCGCTTGCGATTTGTGTATTGACGGTGTTCCTGATTCTGCGACGCCGCAGGAAACAACCGGACGGCCCAAACGCTCCTTCAAACAACAGCGGCGATTACCGCGGTCTGTAAGGGGGTAATCGCATGGCCAAAAGTATGGAGGAAATTGCGGAAATGCTTAAAAGCACCCGTTTCAAAAGGCGCCTGTTCGGAGGTGTGGACGAAGACGACGTGTGGATAAAACTTGAACGTCTTCAAAAGGAGTATGCGGAGCTTATAGAGGCGGAGCGTCATCGGGCACAGGGTGCTTTGAACGAGTGGAAAGAATGCGCATACAAGCTGGACAAGCTGCTGACAAAAAAAAACGAACAGCTTAAGGCTCAGACAAAGGAACGTGCTTACAGCATGAATACGGGAGTGAGGGCCGCTCATGGCGACAGGTATGGATAAGCGGCATTTGGCCGGCGGAAGCGAATCGCGTGAAATGACAGCCGAGAAAGCCATCGCTTGGCAAAGAAACCGAATAGGCTCGAGAAGAAACGTTTGGACGCTTTTGATAAAAATAGCCGCGATTTTGCTTAGCTGCTATCTGCTGCTCACTTTGATGTTCGGAATCGGTACGGCGGAGGGTGAGGATATGTATCCGCGGATTCGGGACGGCGATCTGCTTATCTATTATCGGTTGGAAAGGGAATTCAACATCGGAGATGTGATTGCCTTTACGATAAACGGGCGGCAGCTATACGGGCGTATTGTGGGCAAGGCGGGCGATACGGTGGACATAACCGACGACGGGCAGCTCGTTATCAATGGCAGCGTCCAGCAGGAGGAAGTGTTTTTCGAAACCACAATCGAAGGAAGACAAACGGAGCTGCCCGTCAAATTACAAGGAGAGGAGGTGTTTGTTCTTGGGGATAACCGCATAAACGCGGTTGACAGCCGGGATTTTGGCCCCGTTCAGTTCCGAAACATAGACGGCAAGGTCATTACACTGCTTCGGCGGCGGGGCCTTTAACTTCTGCAATCGGCTTTATTGGAAAGCCGAAGAATATCAAGATCCAAAAACATCAAAAGAATTGGAGGAAAGAACATGAAGACAAGATTAAAAAGATTAGGCGCGGTTTTAATCGCGGTGCTTGCGCTGACAATGGCCCTGTTCCCTGTGGGAACGGCATTCGCCGATGATCCGGCGGAACACAGCAACCAGGCCAACATCACGGTGAGCAAAACGCTTGAAACATTGCAATCGGGGCTATTCCCAAACATCACAAGCTTTCAGTTCCTGCTGGAGGCGGTAAGCTATACGCCTGGACCGACCAGCGCCGGTTCAATCTCGTATACATCCGCCAACATGCCCATGCCCGGCGGCACAACAGGCCCGCAGGCCATCACGATAAACGGCTTTTCGCCTACGGCTCCGGGAACGACACAGACCTTGAGCGCTACGACGAGCAATATCACCTATTCGCAGGCCGGCGTGTACCTCTACAGACTGACAGAGCGTATTCCGGGCACAACCGATGCGCTGGGTACAGTGCCGGGATCGCCGGTAGCGGGTGTGGAATATGACGAGACCGTTTACTACGTGGCCGTATATGTGGGCAACGTGCTCAATGACGACGGCACAGTGATGCTTGATGCAAGCGGCAACCCCGTCGTAAACGTCTACGCGATGACGGCATGGGAGACGAATCCCCCCGCCAACACTGACCCGACGCAGCCGGACAACGGCGGAAATCCGCCGATTCCCAATAACCCCGGGGAACTGGACGATGGCAAGATCGGTATTGTGATACCTGACGACAGCGACGGCAATCCGCGCAATATCAGCTATCCGTTCGTCAACGATTACAACACGGCCAGCCTTGTGGTCACGAAGAAGGTATCGGGAGATCTTGGGGATCCGAATCTCGGATTTACCTTTATACTGAACCTGACGCGTCCGTCCGGCGGCACCGATACGGCGGGATATCCATATCAGATATATGACATGGGCGCCGACAGAACGGTTGGCGGTACGGATGATACGGCTGTGAGCGGCGGCTCGGGCAGCATCGCAAACGGCGGGAACTTCACATTGAAGCACAACCAATACATACGAATTCTCGGCTTGCCAACAGGTGAGCGGGTAACGACGACCGAACAGGGGGCAACGGACTACAAGACCACGATTACTGTTCAGCACGGAACCCCCGGTACACCTGTCACGGTAAAGACAGATGTGACGACCAATAAAACAACGAACCAGCAGATAATCGTAACCGGAACGAATGCGGTCAACCAGCAGAACTTTACGAACAAGAAGGAATCGATCATGCCCACGGGTGTGTTGCTGGATGTGCTGCCGTATGCGCTGTTGCTGGCAGTGGGAATAACCGGTGCTGTGCTGATACTCAAAAAGCGCAGAGCCAACGAGCAATAAGACAATAGGCCTGTTTCCGGGAGGGTTGGGATTTGGAAGCGATTAAACGGTTGGTCCGTGGCGCGGACAAGCTTGTCAATATGACGGTGGGGCTTGGTCTGTTGATGATGCTCCTGTATGGCGGATATGCCTTGTGGGATACCATCAAGGTCTATCATCAAGCCGGCATCTCCGGCGAGATCATGCATTACAAGCCGGAAGCTTCCAATCCCACCCTCTCGGAGCTGCAGGCTATCAATCCGGACGTGTGTGCATGGATTACGGTGGATGATACGCGCATTGATTATCCGGTGCTGCAAGGAAAAAACAATAAGGAATATCTCAACCGCGATTTTTATGGAGAATATTCTCTGGGCGGAAGCGTTTTCCTTGACTGCCATAACAGCCGTGAGTTTACGGATTCATATTCATTGATTTACGGGCATCACATGGAGGGCGGCGCAATGTTTGGCGATATCAGCAAATTTGAGGACAAAACATACTTTGACGAGCATCAGACCGGATGGCTTCTTATACCGGGTAAGACGTACAAGCTGGATATATATGCGTATTTGCATGTGGATGCATACTCTTCACCCATGTTCAATGTGGAGCTTGACGCGGATGCGTTTGCGGAACGGCTCTCATACATAAAGGATATGGCACTGCATTATCGAGAAACGGGAGTTAAGGCGGATGACAAGATCGTCGCTTTATCGACATGTTCCTCCGCCGCCACCAATGGACGCTCCATCGTCGTGGCGAAGCTGGTGGAGTATAACGACGGGGAGGTGAAGGAATAAAATGAATGTTAAACATAAAATGCTGATGATGAAAACCATTTTGCTGCTGCTCACATTGATTATGAGTGTTGTTTCGTTCAATACTGCTTATGCGGCGGATCCGGTGTCGGTCAATATACCCGTATACAAGGCCATTACGGGAGATAAACCGGTTGAGAATGAGACGTTTCGTTTCAGGCTTACGGCAATAGACGGTGCGCCCATGCCTGCGGGAAGCGTTAACGGCGTGAAAACCGTAACGATATCCGGAACCGGAAACACAACTTTCGGCGCGATAAGCTATATGAGCCCGGGGTATTACAGTTATACCATCAGTGAAGACGCCGGCGGCAATGCGGCTTATACATATGACAAAACGGTATACGAGCTATCCGTTCAGGTGACATGGAAAAATGAGGCGGGCGATGAGCTGCAGGCGGTTATGTCGCTTGTGAAGCAGGGAGGAACCGACAAGCAGGAAAGAGCGATATTTGTCAATGATTATGCGTGTTCTTCCGTAATCGTCGATCCGCCGGTCAAAAAGGTTATCAGCGGGGACAGGCCGTCTGAGGACAGCGTATTTACGTTTTATTTGAAAGCGGATCATATCACTTATCCGATGCCGGCAGGCAGCGTGAACGGCGTAAAAGGAGTCAACGTAACCGGCGCGGGCACGGGGGATTTTGGAGATATCACCTATACAAAGGCTGGAGTATATACTTATACGGTCTATGAGAAAGACGGCCATGTAAACGGTTATGCATACGACACTACCGTATATTCCATGAAGGTGACGGTGAGCGAAGAAAACGGCAGTCTCAATGCGGTCAGAGAAATACACGATCAGAATGGCGCGCTAGCATCCGAACTTGCGTTTACAAACCGGTACTCAGCCGGAGCCGCTCCGACTCCCACTGCCACGCCTGTGCCTTCGGCGACGGCGACACCCGCTCCAACAAATACGGGCAAGGCGGACGGTCCAAAGACGGGGGATGAGTCGATGGATTATATATGGTGGATTTTGCTTGGCGCGGCCGTCATCGGAATATGCACGGCTCTCTGGCTCAAACAAAAGCAGCGGCGCTAGCTGGCGTTAAAGGTTATGCAAAGGCGGCGGCAAAAATGATCATGATGATACGGAATATGCATTTTGATTACATTGGATTCATCGGAAACTATGACGGGGCCGCCATAACACGAAGCCCGTTTGAAGTCGCGCCAGGCGAAGGGGTGATCATTTTTGAAGCGCCGGACATTGCCGAAAAAACAAAAGCCGCAGACGTTTCAAATATGCGTTTTCAGACAGCGGCCGTGGCTAAAATACGGAAATCGCAAATTACAGTTTTGGAGTTCAACGATCTCCTTGAACGGCTTGCGTCTTGCGGCGGAGCCGGCCAAGGCACAGACTACGGTTATATCTAACCTGCAGAAACGCTTAAACGGTGATGATAAATATGAGACGAACAAGAAAAAAGGGGAGCAGAACATGGGCGGCATTGCTGCTGCTAAGCGGTATTGCTTTTCTGATATCCGCTTCAGTATTGGCATCAAATTACTCAGCTGATTTTGCGGCTGAGAGTGAATTCAAGGCACTGTCGAAGCGCGTTCAAACCGCAGAGCAGGATGTGACGCTGATGAACGGTGATGGAGTAACGCCCTATAAAGAAGCGGTAATTTCGGGTTCGGCGGATACATATGACGCCGGTTTGTCTGATGAATCGGCGCATGAGATATTGAATAAGTATGCCGGACTATATCAAGACAACCCGGATATGGGCGGTTGGATACGGATTGACGGCACGGTGATTGATTATCCGGTGATGTATACACCGGATGAGCCGGAGAAGTATCTGCATTTATCATTTGAAGGCGAGTCGTCAAACAGAGGGGTTCCGTTTATTGGCGCAGGATGTGCAATTGAACCACGCAGCCAGAATATCGTTGTGTACGGGCACCACATGAAAAACGGTTCGATGTTTGCAGGAATCGTGAATTATAAGGATATGGATTTCTGGCGCAAGCACCCGACGATATATTTCAGTACGCTGTATGAAGAAGGAGAATACGAGGTTTTCGCCGCATTTGAAACCGATACGTATGCCGCGAATGATCTGCGCTGCTACGATTTTATTAACGCAAAGGACGAAGCGGATTTTTATGATTACATCAGAAAAATACAAAAAGCGGCGCTTTTTGATACCGGAGTGACTGTTTCTTATGACGATGAACTGCTGACATTATCCACTTGCGCCTATCATACCAGCAACGGCCGCTTTTTGGTGGTTGCCAGAAAACAATCAATCAATGCGAAAGGATAAATGCGTATGAAAAGTGCGCCGTATTCGGCCTCCCGTTACGAAATGAAGGAATCATACACCGCCGAAAACCTGAATCAGTTGATCATGAAAGTCAGGAACGGCGATATTGACGCAATCGCCCAGTTACTGCTGAGATACCATCAAAAAGTGACGATGGTTGCTCTCGATGTGCCGCCCGCAGCGCGCGCCCAGCCGGCCACTGCCTCGAGCAGCTCCGGGTCGGCGCCCGCGTACTCGAAGATGCACTGCTTGGGATCACCGACCCAGAGCGACCGCGCCGAGAGACGGTGGAGC
>JAJUJH010000042.1 GCA_029265435.1 Clostridiales bacterium | reverse complement strand
GGTGCGGTCAGAATGGGTACCAGTAAAGGGATCAAGATCGTTATGGGTGAAAATGCCGATCCGGCAGCAAAAAATGAATATTAAGGAAGTGGAAAAATGGATAAGCAAGCATTGGGAATGGTAGAAACGAAAGGGCTTGTCGGAGCGATTGAAGCGGCTGACGCAATGGTAAAAGCGGCAAATGTGGTTCTGGTGGGCAAGGAACAAATCGGTTCAGGCCTTGTGACAGTGATGGTCAGAGGCGATGTGGGCGCGGTGAAGGCGTCTGTGGACGCGGGCGCTGCCGCTGCAAAACGAGTGGGGGAATTGGTATCGGTGCATGTAATCCCAAGGCCGCATCAGGATGTAGAGAAAATTATTCCGAATAAGTAACCGCAGCGAAAAAAACGGAGGGAGGCAACATCATGGATTTGGGATTGAAAGGGAAAACGGTGTTGGTGACTGGCGGAGGAGCAGGTCTTGGCGCAGGCATCTGCGAGGTGTTTGCGCAGGAAGGCGCCAATATCATGGTCAATTATATCGTCAATGAACAGGAAGTGCTGCAGTTTGTGAAATCGCTTGTTAACCGCTTCGGCGGAAAACATATCGCGGTTTACGGGGATGTCACAAAAGCCGAAGATATTGAAGCGATGATTGAAAAAGCAAAAACAGAATACGGACATCTTGATGTCGTTGTGAACAATGCGGGGATCTGGCCGACGACGTTGATAGAAAATATGTCGGATGACGAGTGGAGAAAAGTCATTGATGTGAACTTGACCGGGCCGTTTATGCTGAGTAAAAGAGCCTGCGTTTATTATAAGGAAGCGGGCATTAGAGGCAGGATCGTCAACATTATTTCAAAATCAGCTTTTGCAGTAAATACCGAGGCGCATGCGCATTATGTGTCTGCCAAAGGCGGGTTAGTGCTGCTTACAAAGGCGCTGGCGAGGGAATTTTCCCAGTACGGCATTATCGTCAACGGTGTGACGCCGGGCATGGTGAGAACGCCGCTTAACGAGGATAAGCTTTCCCAACCTGAGATTCTTGCCTCTTATGTGGCGCGTATCCCTTCCGGAAGAATCTCTACGGCGCAGGAGGTCGGTTATACCGTGGCGTTTCTTGCATCCAACAAGGCGGATTTTATCAACGGCACCTGTGTGGATGTTACCGGCGGCATGCTGATATAACCGGTTATGAAAGAAATTAAAGTCGCAGTGATGGGTATGGGCTTTATCGGAAAGGTCCATACCTATGCCTGCACGGTGCTGCCGTTCTACTATAGTGAGCTGCCTTTTCGAGTGAAACTTTCGGGCGTTTATGACCGGACGCTGACGAAAGCGGTACAGGCCAAAGAAGATTACGGGTTTGAATTTGCCACCGATTGCATGGACGATATCCTGCTGAGCAGTGATGCCGACGCCGTATGCATTTGTCTTCCCAATTATCAGCATGCGGAATGCGTTCTTAAAGCCATTGGGCAGAGCCGGCACATTTATTGCGAAAAACCGCTCGCCGCGTCTTTGGATGAAGCGGATCTGATCGTCAAAACGCTTGCGGATAAACCGCTGGTCAACCGTATCGTTTTTCACAGCCGTTTTTTTGCATCGGTTATGCGGGCGCGTCAAATCATTGATGAGGGAAGACTTGGCAGAATTTTAGGATTTCATGTCCTTTACCAGCACTCGAGCAATTTAGACAAAAATAAAAAATATAACTGGAAGTATTCAAAACAATACGCCTGCGGTGGCGCGCTGGCCGATATGGGATCACATATGCTGGATATGATCTATTATCTGATTGGCGAATATGCCGGCATTTTCATGAAGACTCAAATTGCGCATAAAACCCGTTTTGATGAGAACAACGCGCTGCGTGCTGTGGATGTGGAGGATGCCGCTTGTATCGTGGCAACGATGCGCAATGGTGCAGTTGGTACGATGCAGGTTACGAAAATTGCCGCGGGAAGCAACGACGAATTCATTATCGAAATATCCGGTGAGAAAGGCGCCCTGAAGCTCAATCTGATGGATCCGAATTGGGTTTGGTTTTATGACAACAGCCTTCCAGATGCCGAACTCGGCGGGTATAAAGGATTTACTCGGATTGAGAGCGTGCAAAGATACGCGCCGCCCGGAGGCTCTTTTCCGTCTCCCAAACTTTCCGGTGGATGGCTGAGGGCTCATGTGCATAGCCTATACGAATTCTTAAACGGTATTTATCAAGATTCGCCGTGCAAGCCGGATCTTATTGACGGCGCTTATATACAGCGCGTGATGGCGGCGGCATACGAATCGGATAGAACGGGTGCGTGGGTGCAGCTCGAATAGCAATGAAACTCAGCGGCGCAACGCATTGACATAAGTGATGACATATGTTAATATAATTGTGACAAACGTCAAATCAAAAGTCAAAGCGCTCGGTTAAATAATATTCGGCAGGAGTCATTGATTATGTATAACAAAGAAAAACGAGAAGTCATTCATACAGCGTTGGAGATTAAAAACAGCGGGCTGATCAGCTTATCCGGCGGAAATGTCAGCATGCGCATGCCAAACGGCCACATATTGGTGACACCGTCCGGACTGTCGTATGAAGGGATGAAAGAAAAAGATATTGTTGTTGTGGATATTGAAGGAAACCGCATTGAAGGAACATTGCGTGAATCTGTGGATACGGTGGCGCTCCTTTATATATATAAGCATCTGCCGGAAGTCAACGCCATCATTCATACTCACCAGCCATATGCCACGGCTGTGGGGCTGATCGGCAATGTTTTTCCTGCAGCTGTCACGACGCTGGCCAATGTAACGCTGGGGCCTGTCAACGTGGCGCCGTACTGTTCGGCAGCCAGTTTGGATATGGGTATTCAGACGGTGAATTATCTGGGAGGCAAACGCGCCGTCATACTCAAGCACCATGGCGTGATTGCGGTGGGAAAAGACTTGAAGGAAGCGCTTTATGCCGCCGTATACATGGAAGATGCGGCAAAAACGTATCTGGCGGCAAAGGCCGCCGGTCAGCCGGCCATCATGACGGAAGAGCAAACAAACGACGCGGTGGAGATTCACAAGTCCTACGGGCAGAAAAAATAATATGGGAAACGACGAGATCCGACGTTCGGTGATGCTTGCAATAGCAGCAAATCTCATGGAAAACAAGCGGGGATATTTCGTTCCGGCCGCCATATCGGGCAGGCACGTTCATCTTTGCCGGGCGCACATCGAAACGCTGTTTGGCATGGGATATAAGCTGACTCATATGAGAGACCTTGTTCAGCCCGGACAATATGCGTGCGAAGAGAAGGTGACGCTGGCGGGAGAAAAAGGACATATAGAAGGAGTCCGTGTGTTGGGTCCCGCCAGACAAAACACGCAGGTTGAAATATCGATGACAGACAGCTACAAGCTCGGTGTTTCCCCCGTGGTAAGGATGTCGGGAAATATTGACGGTACGCCGGGATGCACATTGATCGGTCCGAAAGGGGAAGTCAAAATTGAGTGCGGAGTGATTGTGGCGGCGAGACATCTTCATATCAACGCCGCGCAGGCTGCGCGTTACGGACTTGAAAACGGGCAAGTCATCTGTGTGAGAAAAACGGGAATCAGAGAAGTTGTCTTTGGCAATGTGGCCGTGCGTGCGGGCGACGGACATGAGCTTGAGATGCATATCGATACGGATGAAGCCAATGCCGCCGGATTAATGTGCGGAGAATTGCTTGAAATCGTCAAATAGGTGGAAAGTATGGACAATGCGCAAGAGCTGATTTCACAGATCGCCAAAGAGGTATTGAATCGGCTCGGTTTGGAACCATCCAAAAAGAGCAAGCCGGATACGCTGGCGGTGTTTACCGGATATGTGTTCAACGAACAAGCCGTGACAGAATACTTGAAGAAACGAGATCATGTTTCATGTGTGCTGTTTGGCGATGCGGAATATGCCGATGCCGCTTTTGATCGTATCAATGCGATTACGAGCAATGAGAAGCAGATGCTTGCTTCAAAGCTGGAACAATTCCGTTCGATCGTGTTGGTGACGCCGCCGCTTTCATATATCAAAACGGTGGCTGCGGCTAATGACGATGCATATGAATGTATGCTGGCGCTGCGTCCGCTCCTTTGGGGCAAAAATGTCACGATGCTGATGGATTTTGCGCTTCCGAGAAGCAAACGCGGATTTGCGGAGCTGTCGGACAGTATCGATACGCTGGAAAATATGGGAATGAGCGTTGAGGCGCTGCAAACAAACGCAAACGGCGAACGCAAAGAGCTTGTGACAGAGCAGGATGTTTTAGCCGCTTCGAAAGGCATGCTTCAAAGCATCCGGATTATGCCGAATGCCATTGTGACGGCTTTGGCACGGGATACGGCCAATAAACTCGGAATCCGAATCGAGCTTTAAGGGGTAACAATATGCAAATTGCAAGAGTGAGAGGAAGCGTCGTCAGCACCAATAAAACGGAAAAATTGCATGGTCTTAAGCTGCTGATCGTGGTTCCGATTGATCTGGCGGATTTTAAGGAGAAGGGTTCTCCTATCGTGGCGATTGATACGGTGGGCGCAGGCGCGGGTGAGGTCGTCATGCTGTGCGGCGGAAGCTCCTCCCGCCAGACACCGCTGACGGAAAACAAGCCTTCTGACATGGCAATCGTGGCGATTATTGATTCGGTTGAGATCAACGGAAATGTGATTTTTCGAAAATATCCGGATAGTCATCACAGCAATGAACAATAGAAACGAGGTTGCTTTATGAATCTGACAGAGCAGGACATACGCAGTATTATTGAGGATACGCTCAAAAATCTGAATAAGGGCGCTCAAAGTGCAAATACGCAATGGCTGTGCGATGACGTCCGGCAGGCGGTTCAATCCGCAAAAACCGCTCAGCAGGAACTGATGACATATTCGCTTGCAAAGCGCGCTCAGTTCATCGAAGCCATGCGCCAGGCGGCCAGAGCCAATGCGCGGTATCTGGCTGAGCTTGCAAACAAAGAAACGGGATATGGCAGAGTCGAACACAAGGTGCTGAAGAATATGCTGGCCATAGATAAAACGCCCGGTATTGAAGACCTTCAAACGGGCGCCATTTCCGGTGATTTTGGTTTGACACTGACGGAAAACGCACCTTTTGGCGTTATCGGTGCAATTACTCCGTCAACCAACCCGACATCCACAGTCATCAATAATTCCATCAGCATGATTGCGGCTGGAAACTCTGTGGTGTTTAATCCGCATCCGGCGGCAAAAAAAGCGTCGGCGGAGACGATGCGTATACTTAACGAAGCCATTGCTGCGGCGGGCGGCCCAAGTACGCTGATTTGCACGGTAAAGGAACCGACCATTGAAACCGGCATGGCCGTCATGGAGCATCCCGATATTCCGCTGCTTGCCATTACAGGCGGCGAAGCGGTGGTTCATGCTGCGATGAAAACAGGCAAAAAGGTGGTTGCGGCTGGGCCCGGGAATCCACCTGTGATCGTGGACGATACGGCCGTCATCGAAACGGCCGCCAAGGATATCGTGGACGGCGCCAGCTTTGACAATAATGTGCTCTGCATCGCCGAAAAAGAAGTGTTTGCATATAGCGGTATTGCGGATGATTTAATGGACTGCATGCAGCGGCATGGTGCATTTCGCATATACGGAGATGATATCGATAAGGTTGTTCGGACCGTTCTGAATCAAAAAGACGGCAAGTTTTCGATCAATCGCCATTTTGTGGGCAAAGACGCGACGCATATATTAAAAGAAAGCGGCGTCAAATTTGTGGGAGATCCGCGCCTGGTGATTGCGGAAGTTGATGAAACCCACCCTTTCGTTGAGGTGGAAATGCTGATGCCTGTGCTGGGGATTGTTCGAATAAGGCATGATATACAAGAAGCCATTCACAAAGCGATAAAAGCAGAAAACGGATGCAGACATACCGCCATGATGCATTCGCAGAATGTCAGCCATCTGTCTATGGCGGCCAAAGCGCTGAACACCACGATTTTTGTTAAGAACGCGCCGTCTTATTCGGGGCTTGGTTTTAACGGAGAAGGCTTTACGACACTGACAATCGCCACCCCGACGGGTGAAGGCCTGACAAGCGCTCGGACGTTCACGCGGAATCGGCGTTGCGTATTATACGGCAATTTCCGTATTGTATGAGGCGGATATGGACAAACAACGGATACTCGAAAAAATACGCAACGCGGGCGTTGTGGGAGCGGGAGGCGCGGGTTTTCCGACGCACGTTAAGCTCGATTGTTTCGCTGATGTGGTGATCGCAAACGGTGTGGAATGTGAGCCTCTGCTGCGGACCGACAGGCTGCTGACTGAGCGGTTTCCGGAGAAAGTTGTTGCGGGGCTCAGAGCCGCAATGACGGCGGCGGGTGCATCCAGAGGCGTTATCGCCGTCAAAAAAAAGTATACGAAGACGATTGCGGCGCTGCGGCCGGTTTTACGGGATGATATCACGCTGCATCTGATGGACAGCTTTTATCCCGCCGGCGATGAACAGCAGATCGTTTATGACGTGACAGGCAAAGTGGTGCCGGTAGGAGGCTTGCCGCTTGACGCGGGTGCGGTGGTCCAAAACGTATCGACACTGTTCAATATTGCCGAAGCGTTGGAAGAACGGCCGGTCATAAAAAAGCTCGTGACTGTGACGGGAGAAGTGGGCAAACCGTCGGTGTTCAATGTTCCGATCGGCACATCGGTCAAAGAACTGATTGCGGCCGCCCATGGCCCTTCGGATACAGACGGATACAGCGTGATCATCGGCGGGCCGCTGATGGGGCGTATATCTCACGATATCAGCGAGCCTGTGCAGAAGACGACGGTCGGCATCATTGTGATGAAGACTTCACATCCTTTGATACAAATGAAAACGAGAGAGCTGGCAAAGGATCTTCAACTCGCAAGAAGCGTTTGCTGTCAGTGCAATTTTTGCACCATGCTTTGCCCACGAAACGCATTGGGGTTAAAGGTTGAACCGCACAAGATTATGCGTGCGGTTGCGCTTGGGGCGAAGGATATCGATAGCATCAACGGCGTTTTCTCATGCTGTGACTGCGGCATATGCACCTATTACGCGTGCAATTTCTCATTGGTGCCGTCCAGAATCATGCAAAGCGTCAAGGCACAGATGATAAAACAAGGGATTAAGCCGCAAAAGACGGTCGCACACAGCGTAAGCGGGAATTTTGAAAACACGAAAGTGCCTGTATCAAGGTTGATACGGCGGCTGGGTATCGACGGTTACGATAACGAACCGGCATTGGCTGAATTCCCGACAGTAAAAACGGTCAGGCTGCCCTTCAAAATGCATATTGGCGTACCCGCTAGAAGCTTGGTAAAGACAGGCGACAAGGTGGAAGCCGGTCAAAAAATCGCCGTGTGCGAAGGACTGGGCGCGGATGTCCATGCCAGTATCACGGGAAAAGTGACGGTGACGGATAAATATATCGACATAGAAGGACGATAGGCCATGATAAACGCACTCGGAATGGTGGAAACAAACAGTATACCCAAAGGCATTGAAGCGGCAGATGCGATGCTGAAGGCGGCTCAGGTTGAGCTGATATCTGCTCAGACAGCTTGCGCCGGCAAGTACATCGTGATTGTGGCGGGAGATGTGGCGGCGGTCAAAGCGTCTGTGGAAGCGGGCGTTGAACGCGCCGATGAAGCGATGGTGGATTCGATCATGATCCCTCATGTTGATCCGCAGGTCATGAAAGCGATCGGCGCCTGCACGATGCCGCCCGAATCCGAAGCATTGGGCATTATTGAAACATTTTCACTGGCATCCGCGATTATCTGCGCGGATCAGGCTGTTAAGGCGGCTGATATCGCGTTGATTGAGATTCGGCTTGGGCGCGGACTTGGCGGAAAATCTTTCGTGACGCTGTCAGGCGATGTGGCGGCCGTCAATCATGCTGTGGCGGCGGCCGGCGGAACTGAGGAGGCGAAGGGTATGATGGCGCGTTCGGTGGTTATTCCGTCTCCGCATCCCGATTTAATAAAGGCTGTCTATTAAAAAAATTAAAGGAGTTTGTAATGATGGAAAAGCAGGCGCTGGGAATGATTGAGACAAAAGGTCTTGTGGGCGCAATCGAGGCGGCGGACGCCATGGTGAAAGCGGCCAATGTGACGTTGATCGGTAAGGAACAAATCGGTTCGGGTCTTGTGACCGTAATGGTTCGCGGGGATGTCGGCGCGGTAAAAGCGGCCGTCGATGCAGGCGCCGGAGCGGCAAAGCGCGTGGGCGAACTCGTTTCCGTTCATGTGATACCGCGTCCGCACGATGATGTGGAAGGCATACTGCCGAATGCCGAGCAAAAGGCATCGGCCAAAAAAGCGTAAAACATGTATACCGGTATTGTGGTGGGCTCCGTAGTGAGCACCATCAAAGACAACAGCCTAAACGGTATAAAGCTTCTTGTTGTTCAGAAGATTGAAAACGGTAAAAAGGCGGGGCTCATCGTATCGGCGGACGGCACGCGCCAAGCGGGCAGGGGCGATTATGTGTATCTGATTGGCAGTAAAGAGGCGTGTTTGCCGTTCCCCGAGTGCCGTCTGATACCCGTGGATTCATCCATAGTCGGTTTTATTGACAAAGTCAATGAAGAATCATAAGGAGGGCAATATGGAAAAGCAAGCGCTGGGAATGGTGGAAACGAAAGGCCTTGTCGCGGCTATTGAAGCGGCTGATGCCATGGTAAAGGCGGCAAATGTCACTCTGATCGGTAAAGAAAAGATCGGTTCCGGTCTTGTAACCGTGATGGTGAAAGGCGATGTCGGTGCGGTAAAAGCGGCTGTTGATGCAGGCGCAGGCGCGGCGAAACGTGTGGGAGAGCTTTACTCAGTCCATGTGATACCGCGCCCGCATGACGATGTGGAAGCCATACTTCCGCATTGACGGAAAGAAGGATTATTGTGCTTTTGGCAAAAGTGGTCGGCAATGTGGTCTCCACAGTCAAAACGGAATCACATTATGGACGCAAGCTTTTATATATCGAGCTGATCTCTCTTTCCGGAGAGCCGTACGGTGTTCGGCAGATCGCTGTGGATGCTGCGGATGCCGGCATCGGCGATACCGTGCTTGTCAACGTGGACGGCGGCGCAGCCCAGATGATACTAGAGGATAAAAAGGCCATCGTGGATATGACGGTTTGCGGAGTGGTCGATCATTTTAACGTGCAGTGAAAGGCGGTACAGCAATTGGATATTCAAGAGCTGATAGAAAAGGTAACAAAAGAAGTAATGGAGGCGCTTGACAACGCAGGCCGATCGCCAGCATCGGGTGAGGAAGTTGCGGGTACAATTGAACATAGCGTATTGAATCCGGATATGACCGAACAGCGGATAATTGAAGCGTGCAAAGAGGCCAAGGAATGCCGGCTTGCAAATGTCTGTGTTTCCCCGTATTTTGTGTCGCTTGCGGCAGACTGTCTGCGCGGCAGCGGAGTAAAGGTATGTACCGTTGTCGGCTTTCCGCATGGAGCGGCGTCTGCCGCGGCGAAAATGACCGAGGTCAGAGAAGCGATCAAAAACGGTGCTCAGGAACTCGATGTGGCAATGAATATTCTTGCAATAAAGAGCGGCAAGCATGACGACGCACAGAAGGAACTTTGTGAAATCGTCGATATCGCCAAAGGCAGAGCCGCGGTGAAGGCGATCTATGAACAGGGACTGTATACGGATGAAGAAAAAGTAACGGCGCTTCATATCGCTAAAGCCAGCGGCGCGGATTATATAAAGATCTCCAATGCTTTAACCGGTAAAAAAGCCGCTGTAGAAGACGTGCGTTTTGTTCGGAGTATCATCGGAAACGGCATTGGCATCAAAATTGACGGCGGCATTGACACCGCATATAAGATAAAAGAACTGATGGATGCGGGAGCAAACCGGTTTGGATGCAGCAAATCGGTGAAAATCGTAAAGGGCAGATAGGAAGACTCAACCGCATTTTGCTTTAAACCTCTTCTCAAAAGCCTGCCGATACATGTGTTTCGACAGGCTGATTTTTCTGTTTCGGCAGCGCATTCAGTATTTTTCAAAGCTGTTGTCCGGCAATGAAATCCGATGGGTTTTGTCGATGCCGCTGCCGTTATCACCGCCAAATTCAGCATACGGATACGCGTTAGAAGTGGACTTTAAAATAAAACGGTTAACCATTTGCTTAAGCATATCCGCCTGGCTTGATAATTCTTCGCTGGCCGCCGCCGCTTCCTGAGTTGTCGCCGAATTGGTTTGGACAACGCAAGAAAGCTGTTCGACGCCAATATTGACCTTGGATACGGCGGCGGATTGTTCGCTCGAAGCGGCGGCAATTTTGGAAATCAGTGTCACAATTTCATCGATGCCGTCAAGTATCTCCGCCAACGAATCGTTTGTCTGATTCACAATGATTGTGCCTGCCTGCACATTTTTCAGGCTGTCGTCAATAAGTCCGGCGGTTTCTTTGGCGGCTTGGGTGCAATGTCCGGCAAGCTTCCTTACCTCTTCGGCTACCACCGCAAAGCCTTTTCCGTGAAAGCCTGCTCTTGCCGCTTCCACCGCAGCGTTCAATGCAAGGATATTTGTCTGGAAGGCAATATCGTCAATGACTTTTATAATTTTGGCGATATTGGCGGACGAATCGTTAATGGCGGTCATGGCAGACTGCATATGGGCCATTTGTTCATTGCTGTTTGCAGCCGATTTCTTTATGTTTGCAGAAAGATTGTTCGCCTGTATGGCATTCTGTGCATTGAGTTTTGTCTGATAAGTAATTTGCGCAATGCTGGAAGACAGCTGTTCGATTGCGCTCGCTTGTTCAGTGGTCCCCTGTGATATGGTTTGACTGCCGTCCGATATTTGGCGTGTGCTTGAAGCCACCTGATCGGCAGAGAGGTTGATTTCCATCAGCATCGCATTGAGTGAACGGATGATCAGATTGACGGATTCTTTAAGCTCCGCAAAATCTCCTTTAAAATCGGAATTGAGCTCCAATGTAAAATCGCCGCTAGCCATTTTCCCCAAAACCGTTGCAATCTCGCCAATATATCCCTTCAGCGCATGAATGGTCTCGTTGATGGAGGATTTCATTTTGGCATAATCACCGTTGAATTCACCGGTTACAATACAATCAAGGTTGCCCTCTGAAACCTCAGCCAGTACTTTGGACGCTTCTTCAATGGGCGCGATGATGGCATCCAGCGTTTTATTGAATCCTTCGATGATTTTTCTGTATTTGCCTTGATGTTTCGTTTCGTCAGCTCTTTCAGACAAACGGCCTGCCACAGCGGCATTTGCAAGCATATCCGCATCGTTGATCAGGCTGTCGATCACCGACGTCATATTGCTGAACGCATGTCCAAGATCGCCTACCTCATCACGGGTTTTGATATTGAGATGAATATCGGTATCGCCGGCAGCCAATTGATTGGCGGCAATGCTGAGCTGTTTGATGGGAATACTGATGGAACGGGAAATATACAGACCCAAAAGAGCGGCGGAGAAAAATGATGCGAATATGATGGCTGTCATGATCCATGTGGCATTGGCAGCTGCATTTGCGTTGCGGTCACTTTGCAATTGAGCCTGTGATTCATTGAATTCGATGAGCTTATCCAGCGTTTCGGCCATTTTTTCACCTTTGGCCGAGGCGACGGATATGATCAGTGTTGAAGCCTGGGCGGCTTGCCCGTTTTCAAAGTATCCAGTGGCGTCAGAAACACTCTGCTTGTACTGATCCCAGTATGTCGACAGGCTCGATATCAGGTTTTCTTCTTTTTCGGTCATGTTTTTCCGGTAGTCTATCAGAAGATTATCGACGTTCTTCGTGAACGCATCTATATTGTCAAGACACTTCCGCTGCTTTGTTTTATCGGTGACAATCGTCAGCACGAGAACATTGTATCTTAATTGTTCATAATTATTGGCAAGTTGATTGATGTGTGTGATGCCGACGGTGTTTTTTGTATACATTTGCAGACCGGATTGGCTGATATCGTTCATATTCAATATGCCGATAATACCAACGACACCGCATAAAAGAGCAACGGCTAAAAATGCCAATATGAGCTTTGTTCCGATTTTGTGGCTATTTTTATGTTTCATATTATCGCCTCCGGCATATGATATTTCGCCTTGCCTGGTATCCGCAAGGCAAAAACCAAAGAATCATTCTGGCTGACTACCGCCATTATATCATATATCGATGATTCTTGACAAATGTTAATACAAAATTTATTGATTTCTGACGGCAAAACAGCAAACACACACCCCGGCTTAAACGCAGCCGGTATTTAATGGCGGGGGAACTGCGAATTCAAGCGGTCTTCCGCGCTCAACATCATCTTGAATACGGGTTTCAAGTGTGTTATATTGACCTATATGCGATTTTGCGCAACAGGAGGATCCATGAATATCGATCAATTGGGAATCATTTTTCCTCAGATTCTCATTCCCGACAAGAAAGTCAATAAACAAAAGTGGTCCGTCATTGCCTGCGATCAGTTTACCTCTAACGAGGATTATTGGATAAAGACAGCACGGATTGTCGGCGGAGCGCCTTCGGCTTTTCACATCATTGTGCCCGAAGTATTCATAAAAAGCGGAGACGCGGCCGAGAGGATTGCTCACGCCAAACAGACGATGCGCGATTACATTGAGGACGGCGTGCTTGTGAGCCTGCCGGAAGGCATGATACTTGTGGAGCGTGAAACGCCGCACGGTACGCGCATCGGGCTGGTGCTTGCGGTGGATCTTGAGCAATACCATACCGACGCGGCCAAGAAGCCGCTGATCCGCGCCACCGAGAAAACGGTGACCGACAGGCTGCCGGTCCGCATCAATCTGCGCGAAGACGCCGTGCTTGAATGCCCGCACGTGATGCTGCTTTTAAACGACATCAAGGATACGGTGACGGGGCCTGTTTATCAGATCAAAGAAAGATTTTCAAAGATATACAGCACGCCGCTGATGCAGAACGGCGGCCATGTGCAGGGGTGGTTTATTGACGACCCGGCGGTGCTTGAAAGCGTGAAAAATGCGCTGGCCGCGCTGAAGGCCAATTGCAAAGACAATATGCTGTTTGCTGTGGGAGACGGCAATCACTCTCTCGCCGCAGCCAAAGCCGTGTGGGACGGCCGCAAAGGCGCGATGAGCGCCGAGGAACGCGAAAAGAGCCCGCTTCGGTATGCGCTCTGCGAGGTGGTGAACCTTTACGACCCCGGCATTTCGGTATATCCGATACACCGCGTGCTGTTCAACGTATCGGATGTTTCCAGTACGCTTCGCACGATCGTGTCGATACTCAACCGTTCCGGACAGGACGCTCACATGATGTATACGCGCGGCACGCGTAGCGTTCAAAAAGACGGCGTCCATATTATCCGGTTCGAGTCGAAAATGTCCAAAGGGCATATCGAGGTCAAAAATCCAAAGAACCCGCTTGTCAGCCAGACGCTGACCGAAGCGCTGGATGCGCTGGTCTTGGAAATGCCCCGTTTGGCCGTCGATTATATACATGGGGACGAAGAGTTTCATGCCCATACGAAGCAGCACGGGTGCCTTTGTTTTCTCATGTAGCCGATGCAAAAGGATGAGATATTCGATAATGTGATCAGATACGGCGTGCTGCCCAAAAAGTCGTTCTCTCTGGGGCTTGCGGAAGAAAAACGCTATTACTTTGAATGCCGCCTGCTCGTTGAAGCGGAGGACGACGAGCCCGAAGCCGAACCGGAAGAAAACACGGAAGATGCGGTGACGATAGGGACTGAAACGCCGGAAAGCACAGTTGAAGAAGACTTTGACGACGGCTTGGATGTGGTGCAGGTCGAGTTTGAAGACGATATGCAAACGACGCGCAAGCCGCGCCGAGGGCTGTTCGGGCGAAGGAAGGACTGAATCAATGAAGGTATGCAAATTCGGCGGCAGTTCGCTTGCGGACGCGCAGCAGTTCAAAAAAGTGAAGCAGATAGTTGAAGCGGACCCTCAGCGCGTCTATATTGTGCCTTCGGCGCCCGGTAAGCGCAGCGCGGACGATACTAAGGTGACGGATCTGCTGTACGCCTATCACGCGGCCGTTTCGGCCGGAGATGATGGTGATGCGATATTCGGTGAAATCAAAAACCGTTTTGTTTCGCTGCGCGACGAACTGGGGCTCGGCACGGATATTGAAGCGGAGCTGGATACGATCAGCCGGAACGCTAAAAACGGCGCGAGCGTCGATTATGTGGTCAGCCGCGGAGAATACCTGAACGGCATATTGATGGCCGATTATTTGGGGTTTGAGTTCATAGACCCTGCGGAAACGATTTTCTTTAATATAAAAGGCGTATACGAGTCGGAAAAAACGCGCACGGTGATGCGGGGCCGGCTCCGCCAAACCAAGCAGGCGGTAATACCCGGGTTTTACGGCAGCATGCCCGACGGACAGATCAAAACATTTTCGCGCGGCGGTTCGGATATTACGGGCGCGATTGTGGCAAGGTCCGCGCGTGCGGATGTGTATGAAAACTGGACGGACGTATCGGGCGTCCTGATGGCCGATCCGCGCATCGTGAAAGACCCCAAGGTGATCAGAATGATCACTTACAGGGAACTTCGGGAGCTTTCGTATATGGGCGCGACGGTGCTGCACGAAGACGCGATATTCCCCGTTTTTAAGGCCAATATCCCCATCAACATCAAGAACACGAATGATCCGGAGGATCCGGGCACGATGATCGTCCCCAATGTGGACGACGACGGCACCGATACCATAACGGGCATTGCGGGCAAAAAGGGCTTTACTGTCATTTCGGTGGAAAAGGCCAATATGAACACAGAGCTCGGTTTTGGCCGCCGTATGCTGACGGCGCTCGAGAAAAACGACATCCGTTTCGAGCATATGCCGTCCGGAATCGATACGCTGGGCGTTGTGGTGGCCAACAGCGAAATTGCCGGAAAACAGCCGCAGCTTCTCGACGACGTCTATAACCTTTGCGAGCCGGATTCGCTCGAGGTATTTCAGGGCCTTGCGCTGATCGCGACTGTAGGCCGCGGCATGATCAGCAAAATCGGCGTGGCCGGCCGGCTGTTTACGGCGCTGGCCGAAAACCATATCAACATCCGCATGATCGATCAGGGCTCAAGCGAGATCAATATCATCGTGGGTGTGGACGAAAAGGATTTTGAAAAAGCCATCTGCGCAATTTATAATGCGTTTTGCGGTTAAGGACGAAGGATGCTGCTGAAATCTCTCGAAGCCGTCTTTATCGTTTTTGTGATGATAGCGGCGGGAATGTTTGTTTCATGGCGAAAATGGCTGGGCCGCGACGCCGCAAAAGCGCTTCCCAAAATTGTAATCAATATCTCGCTGCCCGCCACAATTGTTGTGAGCCTGTATGAGAATTTTACGCGCAAGCAGCTTCTGGCCGCATGGCTGCCGCTGCTGATCATTTTTGCGTCGGCCGTCGCGGCATTTTATTTGGCGAAGCTTGCCGCGCATGTGCTGCACGTTCCTGTTCGCCGCCGCGGCGTTTTTGTTGTTGCGTTTGCGTTCTCCAATTCGAGCTTTATCGGATTTCCGGTGGCTCAGGCGCTTTTTGGCGATCCCGGCATGCCATATGCCGTTTTTTATTTTCTCGCGGGGCATACCACCTTTTGGCTGATGGGTAATTATGCCATCGAGCGCGATGCGGATATGATAAACGGACGTGTTCATTGCCGCAATTTCAGCGAGTCGCTGAAAAAGCTTGCCCAGCCGCCCACACTGATCACGTTTGCGATGTTTGCCGTTGTTCTTTCGGGGCTCCGTATTCCGGATGTGATACTGACCACGGCCAAGTATATCGGAAACCTGACTACGCCGCTGTCACTCATTTTTATCGGCTGCATGATTCAAAACATGGGGCGTGCCGGACTGAAATGGGATAAAGAGCTGACGCCCGTGCTGATTGGGCGGTTCTTGCTGGTGCCCGCGCTGTGTTTCGGGATTGCCTCGCTGGGGCTTGCGCTGTTCGCGCCGTCGCCCACGCCGGCTCATATGCTGATGAGAAATGTGTTTGTGGTGCAGATCGGCCTGCCCGCGCTGATGCAGACGGCGATATCCGCCGAGGTATACGGTGCGGATACGGAATTTGCCACGAAGGCCGTTCTTTTTTCGACGCTCCTTTCCGTTTTGACCATTCCCGTCAATATGATGCTTCTTGCCGGAGCATGACGGCTAAATGCCGCTTTGCTTTGATATGCGGATATTGTACTCGTACATATCCGTACGGTATACCGCGCGTTCGTAATAGAGCGTTAGGCCGCTTGACGAGAAATAAAGGCTGTTGACCTTTAATACCGGCGTCTGCCGTGTGATGCATAAATCCTCCCGAAGCCGG
>JAJUJH010000213.1 GCA_029265435.1 Clostridiales bacterium | reverse complement strand
ATTGTCCGGCTCCAGCCGCGTTTGCCCGGACGCGTATCGTACAGCAGCGTCGCGTAGGCCGAGCCTTCGGTCATCGTGATATTGCCCGTAAACCGGGCCGCGAGATAGTCCTTGGCGTCCAGCCATTTATCCACGCGCCGATAATTCTCGGGCTCGTTTTCCTGCACCCATTTGAATTTCCAGACCGGGTCTTTCACGCTTCCGGCGACCGCTTTTGTGACCATAAGCGAAACGAGAAGCTTTTTGACGTTCATTCCGCTGATCTTAAGACCGTGCGCCATGCCCGCCGCGAACTGCCTGCCCGCGCGGTTGTCCATGTAGCTCATCGCGGGGCGCACCGGCTTAATATCCTTATCAACAAGAACGAGACACTGCATCTGAGAGCAGAACGAGACCGCGGCAATATCGGCCGCTTTAACCCCGGATTTTTGCAGGACTTCCTTTGTGGTTTCGCATATGGCGCTCCACCATTCGTCGGGGTTCTGCTCGGCGCCGCCGTTGTCGAGCAGGTAAAGGCCGTATCCGGCATATGCGCTGCCTTTCAGCGTCAGCTTTTCCGCAAGCTCAAACAGGCAGGTTTTCACCCCCGTGGTTCCAACGTCATAGGTGATGACATCAATGCTT
Organism: Clostridiales bacterium; assembly: GCA_029265435.1. Lineage (GTDB taxonomy): Bacteria > Bacillota > Clostridia > Christensenellales > SZUA-584 > SZUA-584. The sequence goes on along the minus strand of JAJUJH010000213.1, from coordinate 1,857 downwards.
TGCCGCATGGCACGCCTCCGATACGGTTATTTTTTGAATGCCGCCTTGAGAAAGCTTAAAAACTGCGAGACGACTTCTTCATCACGGTCGAAAATATCGTCGCCGGCGTATATTTTGAAACGTTCCTGATAATATTCGCATGAGTATGAAAACTGAAGCATCATAAAAAGGCTGTCGGCAAAAAACGCTAAGAGCCTTGGATCGATATCGGCGCGGATCTCCCCTTCGGCCTGCGCCTTTTGAATGAGCGCCGTATAGGCGTGTGCCGATATCATTTCAAGATCGCGCGACAGCTTTTTGACGAGCGCCGAATTGCTTTCGGACGTAATCTCATTGTAAAGGCGGATCAGATCGGCGTTCTGCCGGGAATGACGCTGGATCAGCCGGATGATCTTTTCGGCCTTGACCAGAATATCGTCCTTTGATTCGAGCGCGTCGCCCAAAACCGCTTCGAGCGTTTCCTGCCCGAAATGGATGCAAGTCAGAAAAAAATTCTCTTTGCTGTCGAAGTATTTATATAACGACCCGACGCTGACGCCCGCCATTTGGGCGATATCGTTGATGTTGGCGTTATCGAACCCCTTGTTTGCAAATTCGGCGGTCGCGATCTCAAGAATGCGTAAGCGTTTTTCGTCGGGAATCCTGTCGAACGTATCTTTGTGAAATACGGGCTGATTCATATGTCCTCCGGATCGGATGATATGAGTGAACATTCGCTCACCAAAAAAATAACACAGATCATCAGAAAATACAAGGTTATATTTGACATGATGGCAGATTATGCTCTATAATACAGGTGAGTGAACGTTCGCTCACAATCCTAAACATATTGAAGTTGAGGAGGATGAAAATGGACACACGTTTTGCGATATCCCGGTATCCCGATACCAAAGAGGTGACAGCGCAGCTGGACGCTCTGATAAAAAAGCCGATATACTCGATCAACAAGCAGGCGCTCAAGGCATACGAAGAAAACTATTACGGAAAAAAATGCGTCAAATCCAAAGCGATGATCGATGAAGCGAAAAAGCTTATACCGGGAGGCGTTCAGCACAATCTGGCATTCAATTATCCGTTCCCGCTTGTGTTCGACAGGGCCAAGGGGGCGTATCTTTACGATATTGACGGCAATCGGTACTTCGATTTTCTTCAGGCGGGCGGCCCCACCGTGCTCGGGAGCAATCCCGATTCGGTGCGCGAAAAAGTGTTTGAGCTTTTGGACCATTGCGGGCCGTCCACCGGCCTTTTTCACGAATACGAATACAAGCTCGCCAAAAAAGTTTCCGAACTGATGCCCTCGGTGGAAATGTTCCGGATGCTGGGTTCGGGAACGGAATCGTGCATGGCGGCGATTCGGGTGGCGCGGCTTGCGACAAAGAAAAAATACGTGATTAAAATGGGCGGCGCGTATCACGGCTGGAGCGATCAGCTGGCTTACGGCATCCGCATACCGGGCTCAAAGTTTACACAGGCGCATGGTGTGCCTCATTTCTGTTTCAGCAAGACTCAGGAATTCTTCCCGAACGATTTGAACGATCTTGAAAGAAAGCTCAAAATGAACAGGCTGCGCGGCGGCACGGCGGCGGTTCTCATTGAACCTGTGGGGCCTGAGAGCGGTACGCGGCCCTTGGATTTTGATTTCAACAAAAACGTGGCGGCGCTTTGCGAAAAATACGGTGCGCTGCTGATATTCGACGAGGTGGTGACCGCCTTCCGCGTGGGGCTTTCCGGCGCTCAGGGCTACTTCGGCGTCACTCCCGACCTGACCGTATTCGGAAAGGTAATCGCCGGCGGATACCCCTCTGCGGGCGGTCTCGGAGGCAAAGCCGAATACATGAAGTATCTCGCGGCGGGCAT
>JAJUJH010000091.1 GCA_029265435.1 Clostridiales bacterium | reverse complement strand
CAAGCCATCTTTGCTTGATTTCATCGGCGGAAGGCTTTGCGGCAAACTTCACGAATGTCGCCGCCATATGTCCGTCTGTCACAGGAACGCGTATGCACTGCGTGGTTATGACTGGCGCGTGCGTATTCACGATGATCCCGTTTTCAATATGTCCCCAAATTTTTAACGGTTCCTGTTCGCTCTTTTGCTCTTCGCCCCCGATAAACGGGATGACGTTGTCTATCATCTCCGGCCATGATTCAAATGTTTTTCCCGCACCGGAAATCGCCTGATATGTGCAGGCCACCACCTGTTCGATGCCGAAATCCTTCAGAGGATGGAGCGCCGGCACATATGTCTGTATCGAACAGTTTGGTTTCACGGCAATAAAGCCGCGCTTTGTGCCGAGACGTTTCCTCTGGCTTGCGATAATTTCCATATGCTCCGGATTGACTTCCGGCATCAGCATCGGAACATCGGGCGTTCCGCGGTGCGCGCTGTTGTTTGACACCACGGGGATTTCTGCTTTAGCATATGATTCTTCAAGCTGTTTTGTCAGCGCCTTATCAAGACTGATGGCGCAGAACACAAAATCAACAGTATCCGCAGCTTTTTTAATATCCGCCGCGTCATACACGGTCATGTCCGCGATATTTTCAGGCAGCGGCGTTTTCATCGCCCAGCGCCCCTTCACGGCTTCGCGGTATGTTTTTCCCGCTGAACGCTCGCTCGCGCTTAAAAGCGCGATTTGAAACCAGGGATGGTCAGCAAGCAGAGAGATAAAACGCTGCCCGACCATGCCTGTTGCGCCGACGATGCCAACCTTATACCTGTTCACCTGTTTTTCCTCCGAAATCTTTAAAAAATATGATTAGACAAAAATGGCGCGCATACCATAAATAGCGCACCACCGTCATAATACCGCAAAGAACTTATGCAATGCCGGATACAGCAGCGCTCCGCCCCGGAAAGGCGGCAGTTGCATGGCTGTTCGCCATACCCCCAGGCGAAACCGCAGCGGACGGTTCCCCTTCGGCGGTTTTCCCTTTTTCATTGCTTCACAGGCTCCCGCCGCCTCCGCAAAGATACTGATGAGAACCGCGCCTCAAACTGTAATGGTATTTATAGACTCGATTATATCATCGGGAACATGGTTCGTCAACAATACGAACTGCCTCATTAAAAAAACGTAAAATGAAAAGTTAAAGTCTATCTTCGATAGACCGATACCACATCTATTTGAATCCCAATAATTGCGCTGCGTTTGAAACTGCAGAACAAACGGCTATACCGCAGACGGTTGGCACAAGAAAAGATACCGCAGTCCATTTCCAGCTTTGCGTTTCTTTCTTGATGGTCCAGCAGGTAGTGCCGCACGGCCAGTGCATCAACGAAAACAGCATCATGCAAAGCGCCGTAAGCCATGTCCATCCATGCGAAACAAGCAGCATATGCAGCTGCTCCAGCGAATTCAGCTCCGCAATGCTGCCCGTCGCCATATAGCTCATGATGATAATCGGCACCACAATTTCGTTAGCCGGAAAGCCAAGTATGAACGCCATCAGTATAAAGCCGTCAAGACCGATTACTTTTGCAAACGGGTCAAGAAACATGGCAGCGTGAGCGAGCAGGCTCATATCTCCTACCGTGATATTTGCAAGGCACCATATCACAACGCCTGCAGGTGCTGCAACTGATACCGCACGTCCCAGCACGAACAGCGTCCTGTCAAGTATCGAACGAACGATGATTCTGCCAATTTTCGGTTTGCGGTAAGGCGGAAGCTCCAGCGCAAACGACGATGGAATCCCTTTGAGAACTGTCTTCGAAAGCAGTTTAGAAACGATCAGCGTCATCAGTATGCCAAGCAGTATCACTCCGACCAGCACAAAAGCAGATATCAGCGACTGAAATATGCCTGTGGCCGTTGCAAAAAACATCGAAATGACGGCGATCAACGTCGGAAAACGCCCGTTGCACGGAACAAAACTGTTTGTGATCGTCGCAATCAGACGTTCTCGCGGTGATTCGATAATTCGGCATCCCGCTACGCCCGCCGCGTTGCACCCAAAACCCATGCACATTGTCAGCGCCTGTTTTCCGCAGGCGCATGCGCGCTTAAAATACTTATCAAGATTAAATGCCACGCGGGGCAGGTAGCCGAGATCCTCCAGCAGGGTAAAAAGCGGAAAAAATATGGCCATCGGCGGCAGCATCACAGCCACCACCCACGCAAGCGTCCGGTACATTCCGAGTACGATTACCCCATGCAGCCAAGACGGCGCACCCACAAAAATAAACAAGTCCGTCAGCCTGTCTTGAAGCCAAAACAGGCCGTCCGACAGCAGTGAAGACGGATAGTTCGCTCCAATCAGCGTAATCCAAAAAATCACACCAAGCATCAGAAGCATGATGGGCAGTCCGAACACTTTAGATGTGATGACTTTATCAATTCGTCTGTCAAAGTCTTTATAGTTGAGGTTGCCAAAACGAACGGCGTTTGCGCATATTTCCTCGGCATGGCGAACGATGCGCGACACGATGCGGTCACGGAGCGCGTCCGCGTCGATTCCTTCATTCAATAAAACCGTCCGAGCCCTCGCGGCCGTTTCCAATGCCGTTGCGTTTGACAGAATATCAATACCAAGATACACCTCAAGCGATTTGAGCATAGAGGTATCTGCATCCAAAAGTTTCAATGCCGTCCAGTGGGCAGAGATCTTTCCTTCAAGCAACGGCTCTAAAACCGGTTCAAGCAGTGCCGCAGCCTTTTCAATTGGTTCGTCATATGTAAGCTTTACCGGATTCGTCCTGATTCTCGCAAGTGAAACGGCGTCAACCGCATCCATAAGCTCACTAAGTCCTTTTCCGCTGCGTGCGCTTGTGCCCACCACCGGCACGCCCAGCCGCACCGAAAGCGCTTTAAAATCGATATGAATTTTCTTTCGTTCCGCTTCGTCGAGCAGATTGACGCAAACCACCACTCTGTCCGTAATTTCCATCGTTTGAAGCACAAGATTCAGATTGCGTTCAATACAAGTGGCGTCGGTCACAACCACCACAGCGTCAGGGTTGCCGAAGCAGAGAAAGTCACGAGCGGCTTCCTCCTCCGCAGAATTCGCCATCAGCGAATATGTACCGGGAAGATCGATCAAAACATACTCTTTTCCCTTATGTTTATATCTCCCCTGCGCATTCGATACTGTTTTGCCGGGCCAATTGCCCGTATGCTGTTTAAGCCCCGTTAAGCTGTTAAACACCGTGCTTTTGCCAACATTAGGATTTCCAGCCAGCGCAATCACAGTAACGTCTTCGCGATTGATACGCAGTATGTTTTCCATCGCATTGATTCCGGCGGATTGCAATGTCAGTCCCATCGCCCTATCCCCCGGCTAGCCGATTTGAACGAGTATCTTGCCCGCATCTTCGCTGCGCAGCGCGATCACAGCTCCGCGGATGGCATACGCTACCGGGTCGCCCGCAGGGCTTTTAAGCAGCGCTTCCACCACTGTGCCAATGATAAGTCCCAAATCCAGCATGCGCCGCCTTAACGCCCCCTCCGCGACGAGCATTGCCACCCTGCCTTTTTGTCCGACAGGCAGTTTGCTCAGCGGTATAAATTCTTGAGACATAGTGCCCTCCGAATTCTTTACTTTTTCGCGTTTTAGCCGCGCGAAAGTTTTTTTCTCTACACTATATTCTTTATAATTTGAGGGTGTGACGAATACAATGAATCATAGATATTAACCAGCATGACAGGATTGAACCCCATGGATGCAGAGTTCCGCACCGTCAGAGGATATCAGCTGCTAAGCCGCATGTCGCTAACACCGGCAATGGAAGACTATCTTGAAATGGTTTACCGCGCCAGCGAAAGAAGCGGATATCTTCGCATGAACGAGCTAGCGGAAAAACTGCATGTCAGAGCGTCATCAGCCACAAAAATGGTGCAGAAGCTCGGCGGACTTGGCCTTATGAAATATAAAAAATATGGCGTCCTGGAACTGACCGATAACGGAAAAGAACTGGGCGCTTATCTTTTGGCCCGCCACAACACCGTCGAAAGATTTCTCTCAGTAATCGGAATTGAGGAAAATCTGCTGAAAGAGACCGAACTCATCGAGCACAATATCAGCGCAAATACAAAAAAGCACATGCAGGTTTTTAACTGCTTTTTCGATTCGTATCCCGAATTTGCGCGGCGTCTGCGCATGTTTGTAAGCGCGAATCTGGATAAATAGACGGCACAAAAAAAGGAGCCGAAGCAGGCTCCTTTAACGATTCAATGATATCAGACAAAGACTTTTTTGAGCTTAGCGAAACGCGGCAGCCCGTCTTCATACGGCAGCGGCGAATCGCCCTGAATCAGCGGAAGCGCATAGTCGATGAAGTCCTGCGTTAAGCCCTTTCCATCCGGCAGAATCCACTCAACCGGAATCTTCTTTTCCCTGTTGGCCACTTCGGTCAAGTTGATGAGCTTTGTATTGCACTTATAAGCTTTGCCCGGTTCGCGTTCAAACGCCACCATATGATCTGTCATGCCTTCCACTGCCGCCTTTACAGCCGTCTGGCCGGCAAGGAACGACTCGTTGATATCCGTCAGCGAACCTTGATGCGCTGCGCAGCGCTGCAGCAGACTGAATTCGATGCCGCGCACCTTGGCGCCAGTCGCTTCTTTGCAGTAGCTCGCGAGCGTATTTGCAAGACCGCCGAGCTGCGCATGGCCGAACGAATCCTTGGTTTTTGAAAGATCGCTGCCATATTCGCTGATATAACGGCCGTCTTTATCCTTAATGCCTTCCGATACGGCGACGATGACTTTCTTGTTTTTCGCGTAGATTTCTTTTACGTCGGAGAGGAACTTGTCCATATCGAAAACCTTCTCGGGCAGGTAAATCAGATCCGGCCCGAGGCCTTTGTAAGACGCGAGAGCCGTCGCGGCGGTGAGCCAGCCCGCGTTTCTGCCCATCACTTCAAGTATGGTGATCATGCCCGTATCATACACACGCGCGTCAAGATACACTTCCATCGTCGATGTGGCGATATATTTCGCGGCGCTGCCATAGCCCGGGCAGTGGTCCGTTGCCCAAAGATCGTTGTCGATGGTTTTGGGCACGCCCATCACGCGCATTTCATAGCCGGATTTCTGCATAAATTTGCTGATCTTGTTGCATGTGTCCATCGAATCGTTGCCGCCGTTATAGAAGAAATAACGCACATCGTATTTCTTGAACACCTCGAGCATTCTCTTGTAATCGGTCTCGTCCTTTTCGGCATCGGCCAGCTTATATCGCACAGAACCAAGCGCCGACGACGGCGTTGTTTTCATAAGCTCAAGCTCGGCCATATCCTCCTGGCCGATATCGATCAGCTTTTCATCCAGCACGCCTTTGATGCCATGCACCGCACCGTAAACCTTTGTGATGCAGTCTTCTTTCAGTGCCTGCATAAAAACGCCGGCTGCGCTCGCGTTGATGACCGACGTCGGTCCGCCGGATTGTCCAAAAATACATGCCCCTTTTAATACACCCATCGTTTTACCGTCTCCTTATCTGAAAAAATCAAACTTTAGGCAAAATTATATCCCACAGATGCAAGTTTTTCAATGTATTTTGGACAAGTTGTATTCGAGTTATACAGACCGGATCAACCGTCCGAAGGCGCCTGCACCGCCGTATCTTTTTCCGGCGCCGCTTGATTGTTTGCATTTTCCAATTGCTGAGGGTTCCCTGCGGATGCGGACGCCGGCGGGCCGACGATCTTTTCGCCCGCATATGCATTGTATTTTGTTCTGTCAATAAGCTCCGGCTCCCTTACTTCCACGCCGTTTTTATAATAATGCTTGTAAGACTCGTAAATGGCGCCTTCGCGGCGTTTAACCACCACCTCCGTATAACCCGGGGGCTTTGAATTGTCCACAGTCACGAGCATCTCGCCTTTCGGTTCCAGCGTTTCGATCTTTTCGGAGGTCAGCCTGATTTCATCATACTCTTGTGGAAACGGCGCGCCGTATATTGCAAAATTGACGGTCTGCTTGCTGCTGTCAACCCAGCAGAATATGTAAATATCGTGATCAGTGTTGTTCTTGTATATAAAGTCGATTGTCCCCGTATTGATTGTGGCGTCAAGTCCTCCGGCAATATACCCAAGCTTCACAGAGTGTCCTTTTCTGCTGACAACCTCAAGGTCGGCCTTAAGCACCGCGTTATACATCGTGGAGGACACCTGGCAGACGCCGCCGCCCGCCTGATCTTCGCTTCCGCCGCGCACAAGCGACGGTGCAGGCTGCCACCCCAGCTCATATACGCGCGGGCCGAGCACAGAATTTGTTGAAAAACCTTCGCCCGGTTTCAGAACATAGCCGTTGATGAGTCCCACAGCCTTTTTAATGTTGCCCACACGAGAGCTGCGATTATATGGACTTTGCGCAAACGATGTACTGGCCGTCGCGCGAAGCACCGTATTGGCTTTAAGTTCTGCCAGCGTTACAGCGGCCGGCACCTCCATAATGGGCATTTGAACCACGCCGTATTCACGCGTCCTTATCTGCCGCTCAACCAATTCATAAAGCGCGTTCTGATCTACACAACAGCCTTTTGACTCTTCCGTATAGCTGAAGCGATGGTTACGGTCGTTTTTGTTTATTATGACCGTGGCATCCGTGGCAGGTATATCCACCTCGGCCGCAATTTCGGCTATGCGGCGTTTTGCGGGCGATGTATCCACCGTATAATCGGTCGTAAAAATAAGGCCGTTTTTTTTGATCTCGTTGATCTTATGGATGAGTTCGAGGTGCGTCCCCTCCCTTGCCGCCGACATGGCTTCCTTGAGCACCTCATCCACGTTGTCCGTCGTTTTAAAGTCGCTTTGGGTGAGCACATACAGCCTGCCCTCATGGACTATGTTCACGCGCACATTCTCGAGCCTTCGCCGCATGTTTTCCGATATGAGCTTTTTTGCCTCGGCCAATGTCAGCCCGCTTACGTCAAAACCGTCGATATGAATGCCTTCATGAAAAGTTCCCTGCAAAAAAAGCGTTTCCCATTGCCGTTCGCTTAACGTTATGCGCGAAAACAGCGATGCCATCAAAACCGATATGATGACAACAACTAAGACGGCGGCTGGCATCCACATATTCTTTTTTCGTCTTAATTCCTGTTTGGATATGTTCATAAAACCCTCCGACAATGATTCCTTTCCAAATATCCGTCGTTTTATCCGAAAAGCGAGGGTTTTTTTGCGGACACAAAAAATCCGTCATATATTTATATGGCGGAATGAAAGACGGTATGGCTTTCAATTGATTGTTCACGCATTTTGTTTTTTCATTGCTTCAATGAGAGGCGATAACTCTTCGCAGTCTTTTTTCGTGAGGTTAATTTCCTTGAGGATGCAGACGAGAAGCATTTTTGCCGACCGTTCGCTGATTTTATCAAGAAGGTTCCGGCTTTCGGGCGATAATATCGTCCTCCTTTCGAACCCTTGGGAAGTAGAAGTGAGCGCGTCCGATCGCATCACACCCGATAAACCCCTTGCCGCACAGTCTCTTGACATATGTAGCATCAGTATTGTACTTCCATTTCATCGAGCTGCCCATCTGCGCGATGTTCGCCGCGCCCCACGTCAGCCTCTTTAGGCGGACATATCAAACAAGCGGTACATCTGCTTTTACAGTATGCAACGCATTCTTGTCAGCGTCATCATCGTCAAACAACAAAGGCGCAGTCAAAATAGCCGCCTCCTTTTATTAAAACTCAACGTCTTTCCTTTCACATTTCTTCGGCTTTCTTATTCGCCAATGATCTTTATCATCAGCTTCTTTTCACGCATACCGTCGAATTCTCCGTAAAACACCTGTTCCCACGGTCCAAAATCCAGCCGGCCTTCCGTCACGGCGATAACCACTTCTCGTCCCATCACGGTGCGCTTCAAATGAGCGTCCGCATTATCCTCAAAGCCGTTATGCGCGTATTGGCTGTAAGGCTTTTCAGGCGCAAGCTTTTCAAGCCATCGTTCGAAATCGGCGTGAAGGCCGGGTTCGTCGTCGTTGATAAACACGCTTGCGGTAATATGCATGGCGTTCACAAGGCAAAGCCCCTCGCGTATGCCGCTTTCAGCCAGCGCCTCATGCACCTGCGGTGTGATATTGACAATCTGCCGCCGTTTTTTGATGTTCATTGTCAGCACTTTCCGATAGCTTTTCATTTCAAGCCTCCCTTTTTTTATATCATCATAACGGCTTGGTCATCCGCTGTAAAGCCCGTGCCATCACGCCGCTCAGAACAGCAAAAGGAGCCGTCTTTTCAGCGGCTCCTTTTGCTTGACGAAAAACCTTCGGTTTCCGTCAGTTTTCCGGTTTTGCTTGTTCCTCGCTAGCTCGAAACGGCGCAAAACCGCAAGGTGTGGGCGGCGCGGGCAAAGCCCGTCTTGCCCACATATGTATTTTTCTCCATATTGTCAGTTGTTAAGGAGCCGTCTTTTCAGCGGCTCCTTAACAACTTTCGAAATTCCATTATTCTTCAGCCGTTTAAACCCTTTCGTATTTTTATCTTTCTCCGTTTTTGTTATTTCCGGATTGACCGGCTTTTTCACGATCGTCGTTCTGCGGGCTAGCATTCTCAGCCTGTCCATTTTGATTCTGCGCGCCTCCGGCGGTCTCTCCGTCATAGTCATCGCTCCAATTAAAATCGAAGCTCCATTCATAATCAAAATCCCACTGTGTTAATGCATCGATCTGTTCGTCGGTGAGCCCAAGAGACGCAACAGCCGCTCTAAACTGCTCCTGCGCCTGCAGCTTTGCTTGCTTATTTGCCTGAACCGCCAGCTGCTTCATCTGCTCTATCTGTGCTTTCAGCGCGTCCACGGCCGCCCGCCGCTTCTCCGCATCCTTGTCGGCTTTAAAGTCATTGAGTATTTGTTCCTTCGTTTTCTTCCAGATTTCCTGTGCTTGCGTTCTTGCCTGTTTGAAAGTCTGCTGCGCCTCCTGCATAGCGATACGGAATGCATTTCGCGCTTCATTCAATATTTGCTGCTGTTCGGGCGTTAATATATCATTTTCATTAGGCTGAGTTTGGCTGCCCATCCCTCTAAATACAGCGCCCAAATCATCCGCGAGCCCGACAAGCTTCCCCATCTTCAATGCGCCGTATTTTTCTTTGGCCTGCTCAAGTGTAAGCCCTTCCTTCTCCGCTATCTTTTCGAGCAGCATATATCTGCCTGGTGTCAATCCGTATCGCTGCGCTTCATCCGCTATCCCGTTGTCAACCGGAGCAGCCAACACATCGCACGTTAAGCCAAGTTCATTCAAGCGTTGAGACGCCGTTTCCTGCAGGCTGGAAATCAAATCATTGCTGTTATCCCCGCACGCGGTAATCACCAGCGATGCGTTCTCATCATCTCTCGTGATATACCCGCCAGCGGCAAACGCATCAATCAATGTATTGAGGGCAGCCTCGGGCGTCATTCCTTTCACATCGCTATCAAGCAAGATGCTTTCTCCGTCATCATTAAAAGCTTCGGCATTTAAAACCGTATCGTCTTTCACTGCCAGCCGAATGCTCGGGTTCACATCGATCGACACATAGGTAAGCGGTTCAGTTTCAGTAAGCACAGCCGCAGCCGTATTTCCGGTATTTTCAGCCACTTCCGATATTGTTGCCGCAGGCGGCAAGGGCGAGTCATCCGCTTTTAAAGCTGAAGAACATCCCGCCAAAACAAGCACTGTTAAAAGTACCGTTATCAAACGTCCCGTCATTTTTCTCATTTTTCTCATTTTCTTTATCTCTCCTTTCATCTGCCTTTTTCCTTTTGGCCGTCTCCGCCACCAATAATACTCCCCTTGTCATTTTTTTCGCCGGCGCCTGTATCCGTATTCTGCTCGTCATTTTTGCCGGTGTTTTGACCAATAATTTCACTGCTTTCTTGAGATTTCTCAGCACCGATACTGCTTCCGCTTTTGGGGTTTTTATCGCTTTCAGCATTCTTTTCAGCTTTATTTTGCTCGCTATTGCCGGATTCCTTCACCGTTCCGTCCGTTTGAGCGCCATCGATATCTCCGCCGTTTTGGAAATCAGTTGTTTTCTGTTCCTGTTCCGTTTCATCAGTATCGCTTCGGTTTTGGCCCGTCCTGCTGAATTTTCCTTTGCCGACGTTTCCGCTTTCGGAACCGCCGTACTCATACAAATTGTCTCGGACACAGTCAATCATTGTGTCCACATCGGCTTTTGTGTCACCATATTTCTCCGCCAGCTCCTTCAGGAGCTCGATTCCCGGTTTTAAATGCTGCTCCTTGGCTTTTTCAAACCGATCCTTTGTGCCCTTTAAAAGAAGGACTCTGACTT
>JAJUJH010000108.1 GCA_029265435.1 Clostridiales bacterium | reverse complement strand
ATTATAAAGGAGAGCCGCAAAAGCTGAATCTGCCGAGCGCGCCGGACCATTTTCTGTTGTATTTCGAGGACGACGCGCGTCCGCAGACACGCACAGACCGCGATAACGGCAACGGTATGTCCGTTTCGATCGGCCGTCTGCGTGAAGACCCGATATACGACTATAAGTTTGTGTGTCTGAGCCACAACACGCTTCGCGGAGCGGCGGGCGGCGGTGTGCTGATGGCCGAGCTGCTTGCGGCAAAGGGGTATTTTGAAAGGTGATTTTCACCTTGGAAAGGACGCGATCGTATGAGCATTTTTACAGGGGCCGGAACCGCGCTGGTGACGCCGTTTAACGACAATGGCATCGACTTCGCCACTTTTGAAACGCTGATCGAGTATCAGATTGAAGGAGGCATCGACGCGCTGATCGTCTGCGGCACAACGGGCGAATCGTCAACGATGTCAAAAGAAGAAGACTTGAGCGCCATTGAGTTCGTTGTCAACCAAGCTGCTGGGCGTGTGCCCGTCATCGCGGGAACGGGCAGCAACAATACGGTTACCGCCATTGAAACGTCGATGGAAGCTGCCGACCTTGGCGTTGACGGACTGCTTGTGGTGACTCCGTATTATAATAAATGCACGGACGCGGGTCTCATCAAGCATTATCACGCAATCGCGGACGCCGTCAGCACGCCCATTTTGGTTTACAACATTCCTTCGCGCACGGGCGTCAATATCAAGCCGAGTGTGATGAAAGAAATCGCTGAACACGAAAATATCGTCGGCATCAAGGAGGCGAGCGCCAACATATCGCAGATTGCCGAGACGGCGCGCCTTTGCCCCGATATCGATCTCTATTCCGGAAACGACGATCATGTGGTGCCTTTGCTCGCGCTGGGAGGCAAGGGAGTGATTTCTGTGGTGTCGAATCTGCTGCCCGGCATGACACACGATATGGTAATGAGTTTTTTACGCGGCGATGTGGCGCGCGCAAGAGAGCTTCAGTTTAAGCTGAATCCGCTTGTCAACGCGCTTTTCTCAGAGGTGAATCCCATACCCGTCAAGACGGCGCTGAATATGATCGGTATCAACGTGGGCTTGCCGCGTATGCCGCTTTGTGAAATGAGCGCCGACAAAGCCGCCGTATTGAAGAAAGAACTCATGGCTCTTGATTTTGATATTGCCTAGCGTATTTTCTGACATAAGATAAGAGGTGGAAATGATCAAAATACTGATTTGCGGCGCGAACGGGAAAATGGGGCAGACTTTGGCGAAAGCCGCTGCCTGTGCCGACGAAATGTACGTATGCGCCGGCGTCGATAAGCTGCCGGATGCCGCCGATAATGATTTTCCCGTTTACGCGGATATTTTTGACTGCCGTGAAAACCCTGATGTAATCATCGACTTTTCCCGTCCCGACGCACTTGATTCAAACCTGCGCTATGCACTGATGAACGGCATCCCCATCGTGATCTGCACGACGGGCTTTTCGGACGACGAAAAACAACGGATCAAGAACGCTTCGTCGCAGATCCCGATATTTTTCTCCGCAAACATGTCGCTCGGAGTCAATTTGCAGATGGAGCTGTCACGCAGAGCCGCGGCTTTTCTCGGAGAGGACTGCGATATCGAGATCGTGGAAAAGCATCATAATCAGAAGGTGGATGCTCCCAGCGGCACGGCTTTTGCGATCGCCGAAGCCATTAACGACGCGCTGATGGCTCCTAAGCCGCTTTTGTGCGGGCGCTGTACGCGTTCCGAAAAGCGCGGACTCGAAATCGGCATTCACGCGGTTCGCGGCGGTACGATAGCGGGCGAGCACAGCGTGTATTTTATCGGTACTGACGAGATCGTGGAGATCAAGCATATCGCTCAATCACGGCAGATATTTGCGTACGGTGCACTTCGCGCCGCCGCGTTTATCAGCCGCATGCCCGCCGGCCTTTACAGCATGGCCGATATCATCACCGAATCCGCCGTGACCAGTGTCACCAAGGACGACGGACAGGCGATGGTAACGCTTTCCGAACTGAAATTCTCTCCCGAGACCGTTGCGGAAATATTCACGGATATTGCTGACGCGGGTATCCGTCTTGACATCATCAGCCAGACAATGCCGCATAATGGCAGGGTATCGCTTTCGTTCTCACTTCCCCGCGCCGATCTTAAACGGTGCCTTAAGGTGATTGCGAAATACAAGCCGGAATGCGACGAGATTATCGAGGAATCGTCTTTGTCCAAGCTGACAGTGGAAGGCGCGGGAATGAAAACGCAGTCGGGCGTAGCGGCGAAGCTATTCGGCGCGCTTGCCGAAAAGGACATCGGCATTTTTATTATCACAACGTCCGAAACGAATATCAGTTTTTGTGTGGAAACAAGCAGAGCGGTGGATGCCATCGGCGTGGTCGCCGAAGCTTTCTGCCTGTAACAGGCCGCGAAAAGCGTATTAAATCCGGCGTTATCCGTCAGCGTGCGAATGCTCTCCCAAGCGGACGCATGCTGACAGACTCGGGTTACGTGTACACATAAGGATTGATATACCATCGGTCAAGTGAATGCAGCGTATGGCATATATGCTTCAACGGCGTTCCGCTGTAAAGCGCTCGCCACATGCTGTCAAGTATGCAGTCGGTCACGTTGCGCAGGCTCCAGAGGGATTTTTGGGTATTGATCCGTAACATTTCTGATAATGATCGGCTTATCACATTATCTTTCTCCTGTTTATTTTTGAAAATATGACTGATTAAACGAAGTTGAGATGATTGTCCTGTTCGAAAATCAAAACCGATATTTTTTTCATTTTTTTCTTGCCAATTCACTTGTTTTTTTCCCAAAAATCTGCCGCCATATAATCCAAACAGCATATCACATATCCATGCAATAAACATACTATGTATTGATAATAACATGATACATATATTCATTAACAGTAAAAGGAGAATGAACAATGCCCATCATCGATCGATACAGCCTGAATGCCAGTACGCAGTTTCCTATATCCGGAACGCAGGAAATTACAAAAAATTTGCAGCTTACAGAAAGCCCTGTGGCGTCTGCAGGCGTTGTCACAGGAACAGTGACTTCCGGCGGAGTCCCCGTTGAGGGAGCCACCGTGAAAATATTCGATGTCAACGACAATCCGGTTGCGCACGATATGACGAATCCTCAAGGGAAATATACAATTTCGGATATCGCCGCGGGCTCGTACAAGATTACGGCGATAAAATTCACATACCTGCTGCCATTAACCATTCCGTTGACGGTGATCGCCGGCCGTCCCACAACTGTCAATATCCAGCTGACAATCGATCCGGATGCCGGCAAGAACGCACTATATGGCGTTATCAAACAGGCGGTAAGCCTGACGCCCATTGAGGGCGCCGATGTCAGCATTTATCAAGACGTAGGCGGTGTCCAAACGCTGGTATTGACCACGCTTACAAACAGCAGCGGACAGTATTTTGCGCCGAGACTTGTCACCGGGAGTTATGTCGTTTCGGCCAGCAAAATCGGATACGAACAAAACACGAGTGCTATAATCACGCTGACCGGAACGGATATCGAACCGATGGATCTGAGCCTTCAGATCAATACGGTGCAGAATGTCGGTACCGTCAGCGGCATCATTACGGATCAGGCGACGCTGCTGCCGATTGCCAATGCGTTTGTTGCGCTTTATTCGGTTGCGGGGGGTGCTGAGACAATCGTTCAAATCGTCAGGACAAACGCGGGCGGAAGGTATCTGTTCGGCAATGTCGCGGCGGGCGAATATATTGTCAAGGCAATCGGACAGACGGAAATCCAATCGTTTTAGGAGACTATATGCGATGAATATCCGTGATGTTTATCTGCTGGAGAGATCAGAACAATTCAATCTTGGCCCAAGACAAGAAGTTTCCGTTAATCTTTCGCTTAAAAGAGCGCCACAAAAACCGTGTACCCTCCTTATTGGACGCATTTGCGGAAAAAACGGACCGATTGAAGGGGCGGCTGTTGTTGCATTGAGCAGAAGCTATAAGCCGATGATGCATACTATTACCGATCATAGGGGGAATTTCGTCTTTAAGAATAATCTTCCGCCGGGTGAATATAGAATTGTTGCGACAGCGGAGGGATATAGAGTCTCCAGATTCTACAGTCTTTTCATTGCACACAAACGGCCGGTCTCAATGGTGATTTGGCTTCAAGCTTCCGATATGAAAAACCATGCAACCGTTTATGGCATCGTATATGATGAGGCAAACTCAGGACTGGCGAATGCCGATGTTAACATTTTGAATGGAAACAAGCCTGAGAACCGCGTAGCCGTTACGCGGACCATTGCCGACGGTCAATATCTGATTTATGGCCTGAAACCGGGGAAGTATTGGCTGTCAGCGTCAAAAAAAGGTTATTTTCTTCCTCAAAAGGCATGGATTGAACTCACTGCAAACGAAATCGCCTGTATGAATTTATTCGTTTATCCCGATGGATCATCAACCGACGGAACTGTCAGCGGGAAAATAGAAAATGACGGAAAAAGCATTTTTAATGCCGTTGCGGCGTTATATAAGGCGGAGGATAAAGGACATATTCTTTTGGCGACAAAGGAAACGAACGAGAGCGGGTTTTATCTTTTTCCAAACGTAAAGCCCGGAAAATATACGGTGGAATCAAAAATGGAAAACGATGACGGCATATAGTGAAAGGATTAATATATTGTACCGGAAAACAATGCGCCGGTATCGAGAATGAATCCGCTGTGAAATTTCTGTCCGGTATGATGCGGGGGAGGAGCAAACGAAATAACGGTCATTAATAATAAATTTACAATTTTACGAAAGCTTCGAACGCCCGTACTGTTGTGCAAAAAAAACCGTTATAGTATAGTCTATGATAATATCATCCGTTTTGGAGGGGAGCTTTGGAGGCGTACGGCTATCTCGCCAGAGCATATAATGAGCTCATGGGAGATGTTGACTATGACAAATGGGCGGCTTATATCAACAGGCTGATGAATATGAACGGTGCGCGCATTTTTGAAACGGCGTGCGGTACAGGCAATTTGTCCTTCCGGCTTTATGATCTTGGGCATGACGTTGTCGCTTCGGATATATCCGAAGCGATGCTGTTTCGTGCGTCGAAACACGCAAGGAAGACGGGACGCGATGTCACATTCGTGCGGCAGGATATGCGCAGCTTTGAAACCGGAAAACCGGCGGATGCAATCGTATGCGCCTGTGACGGCGTCAATTATGTGGATAAAAAGGGGCTCAAACAGTTTGCCGAATGCGCTTTCAAGTCGCTGAAAAAAGGCGGACTGCTGCTGTTTGATATCAGCACGGCGGACAAGCTGAAAGCAATGGACGGACAGGTTTATTTTGATGTTTCCGACGATGTGTCTTGCATATGGAAAAACACGTTTGATGCGGCACGAGAGGCGCTCACAATGGATGTCATACTGTTTGCAAGAAAGGGCAGACTTTTTGAAAGGTACGATGAAACGCATGTGCTGTATGCGCATCTTGCAGAAAACGTGCGCCATGAAATGGCGGAAGCCGGATTTGAAGATATATGCTGTTATGCGTTTATGACAACGGAAACTTATACCGAAGGGCCGCGCGCACAGTTTGTCTGCCGCAAACCTTAGCCGGCCGATTGGGATAAACACAAAGCGGACTGTGCTTGACAAATGACGGTTATATGTTTTTGCTGTGCAATATGATATAATGAGCGGGAACAAGGAGGCTCAATGAAGGACAAAAAGAAAAGCAAAGTACTCAGTTTTCATCAACCGGCGGAATTTTATGTCAAAAAGGCGGAGAAACACATTGACGCGGGGAACTTTCTTGAGGCGCTCGCGCTGTATCGCTGTGTGCTCGGAATGGAACCCCATAATGTGGAATATCTTTTAAGCATCGCTCAAATATATTCCGAAATGGGTCTGTATGAAGAATCGAACGACGTTCTGCTAAAGATGGCGAAATACGGGAACACGCCTACGGAATGTTTGTTTGCACTTGGGTGCAACTATATGGGCCTTAAAAACTATGAGCTGGCGGACGAAGCCTTTGAACAATATTTGGCGGCGGATCCCGATGGCGAATATGTCGATGATATCGAAGAGCTTTTTGAAATCATGGACGAGGAAGAGGAGGTTGACGACGGCTCTCTTCAGGATATCAGCCGCCGCATTTTGTATGAAGAAGCCTGCGACGGGAAACAATGCCTTGACAAAGGCGATTATAAAAACGCAATCAAAATACTTGAAAAAGTGGTGAAACGCGACGATTCGATGGTGAGCGCGATGAACAACCTGGCGCTTGCGTATTTCTTTGACGGCCGAAAAAACGACGCGGTGGCGCTTTCCAAACGCGTTCTGGCCGTTCAGCCGCTCAACCTGCATGCGTGCTGCAACCTCGCGCTGTTTTATTCCGATATGAACGACCAGAGAAACGCTGCCGTATATTTGGAAAAGCTCGACGGTATCGGAGAGCGGGAGCCTGAAGACATGCACAAGATCGCGCTGACATATTGCGAACTCGGGTATCATCAGAAGGCATATCAGATGTTTCTGAAGATTCTCTCTTTTCAGCCGTATGATTTAAGGATATTGCATTTTTGCGGGCTTGCCGCCTACAACTGCGGCATGTATGCAGAGTCCGCCGCCTTGTTTGTCAAGATACTCAAGATTGATCCAAACAACAGTCTCGCGCATTATTATAAAGCGCTTGCGGATGAAGCAAAAGTAAAAGGCGCGGAAAAAGAGCTTGAGTATGTGTATCAGGTTCAATTTGAGGAAATCAAACGGCGTATCGGCTATTTGAACGAGTGCCTGAAGCAAAAGAACGGGAGTCTCGGGAATAAATGGCGAAACGATGAATTCTTCCGTTCAATCATATTCTGGGGACTTAATTTCGGCGACGATTATATTAAAAAGATCGTGCTTGAAATCATGAGCATGTTTCCCGATGAGAAAGTGGAAGAAACGCTGCGGGATTTCCTGTTGAAGAGTACCGAAACAGATGAGATCAAGAATGATGTGTTCATGTATTTGAAGAAAATGGGCGCCAAAGAGCCGTATGTCGCGTACATTAGAGGCGCGATTGCCGAGGTGCGTGTCGGACGGGTTTCGGAGGATCTCAAGACGCTGCCTCGGCGTTATGCCGACGCGCTGGCATGCTTCATCAGCCAAACCCGGATGCGATATAACGACGAATTTGTAACGCTTGGCGTAGAACTGATGCTTTCAGCGGTGAAAGCGAAAAGAGACGACGGCAGATGGATCCGTTCAAACGATGCTTTGGCGGCGGCCATCGAGCTTCGCACATGCGAGGTAAAAAAAGATTGTGACGTGCCGGCAACAAGCGAATTGATGGATATATATGGAATATCTCCTGTGACGTTGAAGAAATACTACCAGGCTTTGTTTGGGGACCACAAGTAAGGTGTCTGCGATGCTGATTGATTTTGAAAGAAAATTCGGCGAATATCTTCATGATTATATGCATGAGAACGGTTTAAGTGAAGACGAGATCGAAGAAAACATGCCAAAGCTCTACGGAGTCTGGCTGGACGATCCGAAAGATTGGCTTTCCGGGAAAACGCCGAACACGTATTTTGATGATTTTGACGCGGCGGCGCTGGTTTCGTTTCTTGGTCGCTATCTGCTTTCCGGTATAAGCGTGCCCGATCCGCTGCTCAACCGTATTGCCGATTTGAGCAATGACACATATCCGCTTCTCGTATCACTGATGCAGAATTACGACGGAGAAAGAAGCGACGAGATATGTACGCAGGTGGTGGCGCTTCTTGAGGAAATGGATATGCCTCGGCCATATGCGTATTATATAGACGTGGTGCTGAAGTCAAGTGAACCGAGCGGATTTTCCGAGGCATGTGTTGAAGAACTGAAAAACGCGGGGGGAGCGTTGACGGATGACGTGATAGCGGCATACGGGGCGGCGCAGTCGGATTATGCGGCGGACTGCTTTCTTGATATACTTGCCGATATGCCGTTTGACGAGCGTTCATATCATATCGCATTGGAGAAATTCCTGTACAGCGACAGCGGCAAGGCGTTTTACGCAAGCTGTCTTGGAAAGCTTGGCTGCGAAAAGGCACTGCCATATCTTGAAGAAGCTTTAAGGCAGGAAAGCCTCAAGTATTACGATTATATCGGCATTAAAAACGCGGTGGAGGCTCTCGGAGGCGAAGTGACGGTCGACCGCGATTTTACAGGCGACAAGGATTTCGATTCGCTCGCAGACATGGAGGAATGATGATCACATTAGCGGATGTTAAACAGAATCAAAAGATTAAAGTGCTCGTGGAGCATGCGAACAAAGTGCTCGAAGTAATGGGGTATACCGACCACGGCCCCCGGCATGTCGGTTATGTGAGCCGAATAGCGGGAGAGATTTTGGAAAAACTCAATAAAAGCGAACGAAGCGTCGAGCTTGCCAAAATCGCCGGATGGGTGCACGACGTGGGCAACATGGTCAATCGGAAGCAGCATGGCCTCAACGGCGCGACGCTGCTTTTTCCGATACTCTGTGAGATGGGCATGGATATTTCGGAAGCATGCGATATCTGTTCGGCGGTGGGTTCCCATGAGGAAGAAACCGGGCTGCCCGTCAGCGACATTTCGGCGGCGCTCATTATCGCTGACAAGGTGGATGCGCATCGCGCCAGAGTGCGCTCCAAACAATTCTTGCCGACGGATATTCATGACCGCGTCAATTACTCGATCCGTTCCACCAGCATGACCGTCAAAGACGGTACCATCGCAATGGATTATACGATGAACAACGGTGCGTCGCCGATGGAATTTTTGAGCATCTATATGACGCGCATGCAAATGTGCGAAAAAAGCGCGCGGTTTCTTGGCTGCAATTTTGCGCTGCATATCAACGGCGTCAAGCTCAACCGATGGGATGAAGCTAATGGTTTATAAATGCTTTGCGTCCTGCGCCTTCGGACTTGAAGCGCTCACGGCGGCGGAACTTAGAAAATTAGGACTCGATGACGTTAATACGAAAGACGCCCGGGT
>JAJUJH010000110.1 GCA_029265435.1 Clostridiales bacterium | reverse complement strand
GCAGAATTGATTCCGCAATGAAGAATATTCGCCTGCCCATTTTAGCGGCAGGTCAATATACACCAACCTATATGGCTTTGAGGGGATTGGCTTATCGTAATACTGTGATTTGATTTCCCTACAGTGGGTTGACGCGATCGCGCAATTCGCGGCGTTTTACAACATGCGCTTTTATGCTATAATAGCTGTTGGTGGTAAACGGGAGGAATCTATGCTCAACTTATGGCGCAACCGTCCATTGATGGTCACCATCATCGTGGTTATCATATTGCTTGTCGTGCTGGTGGTAACGGCGGGAAGCAACAATATGTCCGGTGCGGAGAGCGTGGCGGGAAGCATTTTTTCGCCTGTGCAAAAAGCGCTTTTTTCCGCTACGGACGCTGTGGGTGATTTTTTCGGCCGCATCTTTTCCGGCAGCGACCTGCGTGTGGAAAATCTTCAGCTGGAGGCACGAGTGGCCGAGCTGGAGGGCCAGCTTTCCGATTACGATGAAATGAAAGCCGAAAACGAACGTCTCAAGGCACTGCTCAATTTCAGCGCGGAATCGCAGGAGCTTCAATTCAAGGGCGCCCGGGTGATCGGAAAAGCACCGGGGTATTGGTTCAACATGTTCATTATCGATGTCGGCATGTCCGACGGCGTTCAAGTGGATATGCCGGTGGTCAACGGAGACGGCCTTGTGGGGCGCGTCGTCAAAACAGGCGCGAACTGGAGCCGTGTATTGGCGATCATCGATTCGTCGAGCGGCGTATCGGGCATCGTGCAGCGCACGCGCGACCCAGGCATCATCAGCGGCTCCAATACCGCCGGCGACGAAAACCCGCTGCTGACGATGAGCAATCTGCCGCTTGACGCCGACCTGATGCCCGGCGACAAGGTCATTACTTCGGGGCTTGCGGGCGTGTTCCCCAAAGGCATCGCTATCGGCGAGGTCGTCGAAGTCAGCGAAAGCAACGACGGAATGCGAAACGAGGCGGTCGTCAAGCCGTATGCGGATTTTAACCATCTGGAGGAAGTCAGGGTCATCACGTCCAAGCTCATTGATATCAACGAGGCGCTGCAATGAGAATCATCATGCTGGCCTGCGTGGCAGTTATCAATCTGATACTGACAGGAACCGTTTTTGTCAACATCAATATCGCGGGCATTTCGCCGGATATCCTGATCTGTTCAATGGCTGCGATCGCTCTTTTCGAAAAAAACATGATGAGCGCGCTCATCGGCGGCATCTGCGGAATTACGCTCGACATCATGTTTTCCGGCATCATCGGTTTTTACACGATCCCGCTTTTTCTGGCAGGCGCGGTTTTGTATTTTGTCTGCAATCGGCTCCGATATGCCGATAACATTCTGATTCCCTCTCTGCTGGCTGCAGGAACAGTCTTTTTGAAAGAGCTTATCAGCGCGCTCATCGTGTATATGCTGGGATACAGCTTCTCTCTGCCGTTCATGATGGCGCGTTATATTCTTCCCGGAACGCTCGTCACGGCGCTGTTTATGCCGCTCGTCCATCTCGCTTTCACACAGATATACCGGTCTCCCGCGATGCGCCCGAAATACATTGACGACATCAAAAAGCTGCTGTAAAAAAAGAAGGCACGACGGTCATTTTCGTGTCTTCTTTCCGGCGCAATGGCATCACGCCAAATATAAAGGAGCATAAAGCGGTTGCTTATCGTGAATTATCGCCATATGAAGAATTTCTATACAACATCCTGCTAAATATCTGGTTTTTTTATCATACATGCTCTATACTATTGATTTGACATACAAACATTTTTTATAAAGGTGGGGATGGATATGGTCGAAATCAAAGAAGTCTTGAGCAAGAGCGATATCAAAAAATTCGTGTATTTTCCGGACAAACTTTACAAGGGCGAAAAAAACTACATTCCCGAACTGAAATCCGACGAGATGGCCATGTATTCGCCCGAAACGAATTTCTCGTTTGAGTACTGCGACGCACGTTTTTTCCTCGCGTACCGGGACGGAAAAATCGTCGGACGCATCGGCGCCATTGTGAACAAAATGGCCAACGAGATGTGGAACGAGAAGAAAATCCGCATCACCCGTGTCGATTTTATCGACGATCTTGAAGTATCGGGCGCATTGTTTGCGGCGGTGGAAAACTGGGGCAAGGAACTCGGGTTAACCGAGGTGCACGGGCCTCTTGGGTTCACCGATCTCGATAAGGAAGGCCTGCTTGTAGAAGGGTTTGACCGTATGGGCACCTCCGTCACGATATACAACTACCCCTACTACCCCAAGCATTTTGAAGCGCACGGTTACGAAAAGGATACGGACTGGGTGGAATACCGTATCAAGGCGCCCGAAAAAGGCGACAAACGCCTTGAGCGCGTCACGAAAGTGGCCGAACACGTGATGGCGCGTTCGAAAATCCGCTTCTACGATATTAAAAAAATCAAGGAAGCCAAACCCATCATCATTCAGATTTTTGATTTGCTGAGCGAATGCTATAAGCATTTGTACGGCGTTGTGCCGTATACGGAAAATGTGGCGAAAGACTATCTGCGCCGCTTTACGCCGCTTTTGAACCCCGCCTTCGCCAAATTCATCGTGGACGAAAACGATAAGCTCGTGGGCTTCGGGCTGGCCGCCCCGTCGCTGGCGAAAGCGATTAAAAGGTGCGGCGGGCATTTGTTCCCGTTTGGATGGGCCTATCTTCTCTACAGCCTCCATCATCCCAAAGAAATTGAGCTCTATCTCGTGGCGGTGCATCCGGATTACCAGAAAGCCGGCCTCGCGGCGCTGCTGATGAACGAAATCACCAAATCCGCCATCGAATACGGCGTTCAGTATGCGGAATCTTCCCCCGAGCTGGAGGACAACAAACACGTTCAGGATCTTTGGAAGAACTACGAAGCGGAACAGCACAAGCGCCGCAGGTGTTATCATAAGATGCTTTAGACCGGCGCCGCAGAAAAAAGAATCGGCGAGCCTCGAACCGGCGGCGGTTCGGGGCTTTGTTTTATATCGAAAACTGTTGCGTCAAGCCGGATTCAGCCGTTGCTCTCAAAAGCCCTTTCGTTGCGTGCGGCACTCAGCATGACGGCTTCCTCCATCGTGTATAGGCCTTTTGGCTTATCCATGAGCCATTTCGCCGCGTAAATCGCGCCCTGTCCGAAAGCGGCGCGGCTGAGCGATTCATGAACGATGCGGATGGTCTGGTTGGGCAGGCCGAATATGACTTCGTGCCGGCCTACAATGCCGCCGACGCGGATCGAATTCACATGCTTTTCCTTATCCAGCCCCAAGTCTTCGGCGATGCGCAGCGCCGTGCCCGATACGTCCGGCTTGCCCTTGAAATGCTCCTCGATGATTTCGATATCCGCCTGCGGCACGATCCGTTGAAGCACCTTCGACGCTTCGATCAGAAAATTGACGCCCAGCGTGATGTTGGGCGAATAAAGCACCGGCGTCAGCTGGCCCAGCGCCTTGATCTGCTCAAACTGCCTTTTCTCATATTTGCTGATCGCCGATACGATGCGCGTTCCGTATCGCGCCGCGTGCTTGTATATATCAACCGCGCTGTTTACGGAAAAATCGATGATCACGTCAACCATGTTTTCTTTGAAGAAGGTTTCGGGCGAAATGCTCCCGATCGAATATATTCTGCCCTGATTAAAATCAAAGCCCTGCAGTCGGCTCGCGTATTCCCCTTCATGGCTGTGTGTTCTTCGAAGCACCCACTTCAGCTTACACGCATCATCCTTGAGGATCTCACCCGCCACAACCGAGCCAGTTCTGCCGTATCCGAACATACCCACTTTTATCCTCATCCGTTTCTCCTCCTGTCTTTTTAGAATAATCTCCATTGTAAAACGCCAATGATAAACGCAATAACGGGTACCGGCATATATGCGGACACCAAAAAACGGGACATGCCGTATTCATTTTTCTCCCTCGATATCAAGCATCAAGGGCGTTCACCAATACATAAAGATATCAATATGATGCTAACGAAGCAGCCAGACAGTTGAGCCGGCGCATCGACTGCTGGAACCGTTTACAGATGGGAAAACGTCCGGCAGAGAGATTCGCATATCTGCGATGCGATTGTAAGTGCTTATATATTATCATAATCCGGCTCGCCATGCAAGCACGAGCGGCAAAACGATTGAATGCGATTGCCCGAAAAATCATCATCATAATCGTTATTCATCATGATTTTCAGGCAAAATTGGAGATAATCCCGCGTTTTTTTGACCGTTTGCCGCTTCATTTTATTTGAAAGTCAACAGCCCGCTGCGCTAACGGGAAACGGAGCAAAAATTCATATATTATTTGCAGATATTGGCCTTTTCGATTCGGTTTGAAGGGTGTATACTTGCACTTGAGCAAACAGGAGATGATACATGAACACTATCCGTTTCGGACTTGATATCGGATCAACGACCGTAAAATGTGTGGTTCTCGATAACGGCAAAGCCCTATTCAGCGATTATAAAAGACACTTCAGCGATATCTCCGGAAGCGTTTTGAATATGCTTCAGCGCGCATACGACGTTCTCGGAGATACGGACGTTTCCGTATGCGTCACAGGGTCGGGGGGGCTGAGCGTCGGCAAATGGCTCGATATGCCCTTTGTGCAGGAGGTCATAGCGGCAAGCAGCGCCGTAAAAGCCTTTATTCCCGATACCGATGTCGCCATCGAGCTTGGCGGAGAAGACGCCAAAATCACTTATTTTTCCGGCAGCACCGAACAGCGCATGAACGGCACCTGTGCGGGCGGCACCGGCGCGTTTATCGACCAAATGGCCGCGCTGCTCGAAACGGACGCGGCCGGCCTGAACGATCTTGCCGCAAAAGCCGAACATGTTTACGATATCGCGGCGCGCTGCGGCGTGTTCGCAAAGAGCGATATCCAGCCGCTCATCAACGAAGGCGCGGCGCGTGAGGATATCGCGGCGTCGGTGTTTCAGGCCGTCGTCAACCAGACGATCAGCGGACTTGCGTGCGGCCGTCCCATTCGCGGCAACGTCGCGTTTCTCGGCGGGCCGCTGCATTTTCTGCCCGCGCTGAAAGACCGTTTTGTCAAAACGCTTGGGCTCAAAGATGAAAACATCATGGACACGCCGCATGCGATGATGTTCGTCGCCGCGGGCGCTGCCATGCTTGCCGATAAAAAACGAACCAGCCTTTCCGCGCTTCTTCAAAAGGCGCATTCAACCGCCGCTTTTGAAGAGGCGTCGGCCACGCTGCCCCCGCTTTTTAAAACCAAAAGGGAATACAAGGCGTTTGTGCAGCGCCATTCGAAAGCCGAAGTGAAGATCAGAAGGCTTGAAGACGCGCAAGGCCCCTGTTATCTCGGCATTGACGCGGGTTCCACCACAACCAAGGCGGTGCTGCTCAATGACGACGGCGAGATCGTCTTTTCCCATTACGGCGCAAACAAAGGGCGTCCGCTCGATATGATGCGCGATATTTTGTCGGATATATACGAACGCCTCCCAAAATCCGCTTACATCGCTTATGCGGCCTCCACAGGCTACGGGGAAAACCTCGCCAAAGCGGCGTTTTCGCTGGATACCAGCGAAGTGGAAACGGTGGCGCATTATACGGCGGCGCGGTTCTTCCGTCCCGACACCGATTTTATACTCGATATCGGCGGGCAGGATATGAAGTGCATGCGCGTCAAAGACGGCGTGATCGACGAGGTCATACTCAACGAAGCGTGCTCGTCGGGCTGCGGTTCGTTCCTCGAAACCTTTGCGGCGTCTCTTTCGTGCTCGGTGGAGGACTTTGCGCGTGAAGCGCTTTTCGCGCCGCAGCCGGTCGATCTCGGCAGCCGGTGCACCGTGTTCATGAACTCAAAAGTGCGGCAGGCGCAGAAAGAGGGCGCAACGCTCGGCGGCATCTCCGCAGGTCTTTCGTATTCGGTCATCAAAAACGCGCTCTACAAGGTCATCAAGCTCAAAAATCCCGACGACCTCGGCCGGCATGTCGTGGTGCAGGGCGGCACTTTTCTGAACGACGCGGTGCTGCGTGCGTTCGAGCTGCTGACGGGACGGGAGGTGGTGCGTCCTGCCGTCGCCGGGCTGATGGGCGCTTACGGCGCGGCGCTGATCGCAAAAAAACGGTGCCCTTCGGGCGCGGTATCCGCCATTCTGTCGTATGATGCGCTGAGCCGGATGCGCATCAGCCAGAGCTATGCGCGGTGCGGGCGCTGTGAAAACAACTGCCGCCTGACCGTCAGCCATTTCGGCGACGGACGCAGGTTTATATCGGGCAACCGCTGCGAACGAGGCGGCGAACAGCACGCCGACAAGAAAAGCACGCTGCCCGATATGTACGATTATACCTATAAGCGGCTGTTCAAATACGAACCGCTTGACATCGGCAAAGCCGTTCGCGGGCGCATCGGCATACCCCGGGTGCTCGGCATGTACGAGAACTACCCGTTCTGGCACACGTTCTTCACCGAGCTCGGGTACCGCGTCGAGCTGTCGCCCCGTTCTTCGCGTGACGTTTACATCGCCGGCATCGAGAGCATTCCGTCGGAATCGCTCTGTTATCCCGCGAAGCTTGCGCATGGCGCGGTCAGAAAGCTCATCGACAGCGGCGTCAAGACGATATTCATGCCCTGTGTGCCTTACGAAAAAAAGGAGCAGAAAAAAGCCGCCAACAACTACAACTGCCCCATCGTCACGTCATACGCGGAAAACATCAAGAACAACATGCCGGAGATCAAGGAGAACGGCGTGACATTTCTGATGCCGTTTTTGCCGATGGATGCCATCGGGCGTCTCACAAAACGGCTTGTGGAGGAGTTTTCAGACATTCCCGCTCACGAGGTCAGGCGCGCGGCGCGGCTTGCGTGGAAGGAAAAGCTCAGCTTCCAAAAGGACATACGCAGCGAGGGAGAGAAAATACTGGCGCGTGTCAAACGCGGCGAGCTTCAGGCGATCATACTCGGCGGGCGGCCGTATCATATCGACCCCGAAATCAACCACGGTATATCGTCCATCATCACATCGCTTGGTTTTGCCGTGCTGACCGAACAGAGCATCGCGCACCTCGGCGAATACAAGCCGCTGCGTGTGCTCGACCAATGGATGTTCCATACGCGCATATATGCCGCGGCCCATCTGGCCGGCCGCACGGAGGGGCTTGAGCTTGTACAGCTCAACTCTTTCGGGTGCGGGCTCGATGCGGTGGTCACCGACCAGACGCAGGAGATACTCAAAGCGTACGGCAAAATATATACGCTGCTCAAGATCGACGAAATCAACAACACTGGCGCCATCCGCATCCGCCTTCGTTCTCTCGCCGCGGCTGTGGCGGAGCGCACAAAACGGCGCGTGCTTGACGATATCGCGGACGCCGTCAGACATCGTGCCGTGGAATACAAAAAGGTCGTCTTCGAGAAATTTATGAAGAAGGACTACACCATACTGTCGCCGCAGATGTCGCCCATCCATTTTGACTTTCTGCGCGCCGCTTTTGAGGCATCGGGCTACCGTTTCGAGCTTCTGCCCTCTGTGGATGCGGCCGCGGTCGACGAAGGGCTCAAATACGTCAACAACGACGCGTGCTACCCGTCCATCATCGTGACGGGCCAGCTTATCGAAGCGGTCAAATCAGGGCGGTACGATACGAACAAGCTCGCCTGCATCATCACGCAGACGGGCGGCGGCTGCCGGGCATCTAACTATATCAGCTTTATCCGCAAAGCGCTCGCCGACGCCGGATACGGGCATATCCCCGTGATTTCACTGAGCGCGGCCGGGCTCGAGAAGCATCCGGGCTTCAAAATCACGCTGTCCATGCTGCGCCGCGCGATGCGGGGCATGATATTCGGCGATTTGCTCAACCGTCTCACTCTTGCCACGCGGCCTTATGAAAAAAATCCCGGCGATACGCAGGCAATGTATGAAAAATGGCGCGATATCGCTCTCGGCGATATCAAACGCTTCCGCATCCGCAGCTATAAGCGCCATATCGTGAGTATGGTAAACGAATTTGACAACATCCCCGTTACGGACGAAAAAAAGCCCGTGATCGGCGTCGTCGGCGAAATACTCGTGAAGTATCACCCGACGGCAAACAACCAGATTGTGAATGTGCTTGAGGCCGAAGGCGCGGAGGTCAAGGTGCCGGATCTGATCGACTTTTTGCTGTATTGCGCGTACAATACCCATTTCAAATACGAAAAGCTCGGCCGCCCCAAGCTGTTCATGCATTTCGGCAATCTTGCGATTTCGTTCATCGAAAAATCGCGCAGACTGATGCGCAAGGTTTTAAGCCAGAGCAAACGGTTTTCGCCCCCGTCGTTTATCGACGAAAAAGCGCGCGCCGCATCCGAGTTTCTCTCCATCGGCAACCAGACGGGCGAGGGCTGGTTCCTGACGGGCGAAATGGCGGAGCTTTTGAAGGAAGGCGCCGACGGCATCGTCTGCGTGCAGCCGTTTGCCTGCCTGCCCAATCATATCGTCGGCAAGGGCGTGATACAGCCCATCCGCGCGCGTTTCCCCGAAGCCAACATCGTCGCGATCGACTACGATCCCGGCGCCAGCGAAGTCAACCAGCTCAACCGCATCAAGCTCATGCTCTCTCTTGCCTATGAGAAAAAGAACAAGGCGGGCTGATAAAAGCGGCTTCTCCGATCACGCGACCGCTTCAAACTGTCAATAAAGCGAAATACATCATTTATTTGGGCAGGACGGGTTTGGCCCGCGCAGCCCGCACCTTGCGGTTTTGCCGAGCCTGCGGGGAACAAGCAAAGCCGGAAAACCAAAGATTTTTCAACAAGCTGAAAGCGGCATCCCGATAACGGAACGCCGCTTCTTTTTGACCCGTCAATACTTTCAATATTTCCCGAAGTCGTCGCCGCTCAATACGATCGTCTCCTTCTTGCGCCCGCCGGCTATGGCTTTCGGGTTCTCTTTCGGCGCTATCCG
>JAJUJH010000179.1 GCA_029265435.1 Clostridiales bacterium | reverse complement strand
TCTCTTCCACGATGTTCCCGTCCGGATTGAGTATTTTCTTCATCGCTTTTGCCTCCGTTTATCAGCTGTTTTATCCGTTTCATTCGTCATGTCACGTAAAAAATACGGCGGCAGAGTCAGGAGAAAACCAGAAGATGCCACTGAGTCTCAAGCTGTTAGCCAATACACAAGGCTGCCCTTTCGTGTGCGCCGCTGCCGCCGCCGGTCAGCACAACGATTTCAAAGCTCTATTTCATGTATGCGCACTCTATTTCTTTAATGCGCTCCACTTTTGGCGTGGAGCCGCCTCCCGCAAACTCGCATTTGAGCCATATATCGACCAAATACTTTGCGAGCTCCGTTCCGATGACGCGCTCACCCATGCACATGATCTGTGCATCGTTGCTTTTTCTGGCGCGTTCCGCCGAGAACGGATCATGGCAGACCGCCGCTCTGATTCCGTTCACCTTGTTCGCCGTAATCGCCATGCCGATTCCGGTTCCGCAAACGAGTATGCCCCGCTCAAATTCACCGGAAGCCACAGCCTCCGCCACGGCCTTGGCTACATCCGGATAAAGCACCGTCTCGTTTTCTTTTGCGCCAAAATCCTTAAGCTCGATATCTTTTCTGCCTTCAAGATGTTTGATAATGACCATTTTGAGCCGATAGGCCGCTTCGTCGCAACCGATTGCTATTTTCATATGATTACCCCGTCCAAAACGCTTGTCGCCGTCAGTCTCTGTTGACCCAGAAAAGCACCGTTTCGCTGTTTCCCGGATTGCTTGACAAATGCCATTCTTCTCTGGGAATATGCACAACCTGTCCCTGTCTGGCATAAATTCCTTCGCCATTCTTTGTTTCTATCTTCAGTTCACCGGATGCAATAAAGAATATTTCATCGGTCCTGTGATTTTCGATTTCCTTCATCGACTCTTTTGGGCGAAGCGTCAGCGTTCCGCAGCTCATCTGAGCGCCGCTTTCGACTGACAGCGCCTGTTTCACGATACCGCCGTATTCCGGCGTCCCCTGAATATCGTCCATATTGTATACTTTCATTTTCTTACCCCAGTTATCATAAAAGCGGGCGTTTAAATGCTTTTGGGCGGATACGGACTGATGTCATTTTTGTCCGATCCGAGATGCCGACGTTCCAGGTTGTATTGCCGCCGTATCCGCCCGTTCGCATTCAAACTATACTATCATAACAACCGTTATACCGTATCCGGCACAGCGGGATTGTTATTCGCGAAGTTCTGAAGTATCACCAACGGCTCGTATGAACCCGTATTCACGATCCGTATGCCCTTCTTGGCGGCGGATTCCGCCACAAAGTACTCGTCTCCCGATATGTCGTTAAAACGCAGCACACCGGGCGCCTCGCACTCGTAAACGCCGAACCGTCCGTGTCCCTGAACCACAAGCGCGCAGTAGCACGCCTGATCGGTGAGCACAACGTCCGCGCCCGGGGCAACCGTCACTTCCTTTGCGGCAATCCACTCGTTGGCATATGCCACCCATTTTTCCGTCAGCCCTTTCTGTGTTTCGGGAAGCGGTTTGGGCAGCCGGAAATACTTTTGCTTGTAATCCGAACGCGTGCTTTCTTCCCAGTCGATCTGGGCGAAAAGTGCATCGACATCGCCCTTCTCTTCCGGCGGCTGACAGTCTGTGAGCAAGTTTTCGCCGTTGACCTCGCCCATCGTGACATTTTCCATGATCGTGTTCACATCGCTGTTCCACTGAGGCTCATATGTCACCACCGAAGCGGGCGCGTGAATCACGCCGGCCGGCGTATACCATCCCGTTCCGAGCTGGATGCGGTACGCGCGCGAAAGCTCTGTGATGCGCGTATCGAACTTGCTGTAATTCCGGATGCATTCCTTCACCTGCTCTTTTGTGACTGACGGATCGAATCCGAAATATGTCAGCGGAAAGCGTCCGAGATAAGCGTTGTATTGAATCGGGAAATAATACGCTTCCGGCTTTCCGTGGCGCCCGATCCGGTTTGCCATCTCTTCCTTCAGATGCAGGTGGTGGAACAGCGGTTTGTCATAATCGTACAGCTTGGCGAATGTGGGCCATGTGCCGTATGCTTCCTGAAGCTCCGTTCCGATCAAATCCGCGCCCAATTCGTCCACGGCGTCGGCAAAAAGCAGCTTCCCGCCCGTTTCCGCATCGTACACAAAGCTCATGCCCTCGGTCGGGCCGGTTTTGGGACCGTTAAGCGCCACCGTTACCGAGCCAAGCCAGCGTTCGCATATGCCGCCCCTGTCCATACCGAACGAAAAATAATCATCCGGATGCAGCCGCAGCCTGCGCCCCGGTTCATTAAAGCTGCGGGGAACCCAAGTGGGCGTTAAATGCAGGACGCCCTCTCCTTTGCGAAAAATTTCCCTTATTCTTGACATTGCTCTGCCTCCTTAAAGCATATCCGCTGACTGCCGTCAGTTTTATAGGCTGTAATACTTCACTTTGTCCGCGTCGTTAAACAGATCGATCTTCTGTCTGATGACCGCTTTCATCGCGTCAATGCCGTCAAGATACAGCTCGAAGGGTTCGCGGACCTTCGGATCGTCCGAAAGCGTTTTGCGCAGGCGCTGATAAAGCGCATCCTTGATATCCGACGATATATTGATCTTGTTCACGCCGCGTTTGACGCTTTCGGCGATCTCCGCATCCGGATTCGCCGAGCCGCCGTGCAGCACGATCGGTACGCTGATTTTCGATTTGATTTCACTCAACAGGTCAAGCTTGAGCTCAGGCTTAAAGCCCTTCGGATAAATGCCGTGCGCCGTTCCGATGGCGATGGCCAGACAATCGATGCCTGTTTCTTTAACGAAACGCACAGCGTCATCCGGGTTCGTATAGATAATATCGTCCGTACCGCCTTCCCTGTCATTGCCGGTGGTGCCGATGGTGCCAAGCTCCGCTTCCACAGAAATGCCCAACGGGTGTACAAGCTCCACCACCTTTTTCGTGATCGCCACATTTTCCTCAAACGATTCGTGCGACGCGTCGATCATCACAGATGTGAAGCCGGTCCGGACCGCACGCATGATCTGCTCCATTTTTGAGCTGTGGTCCATGTGAATTACCACGGGAACCTTCGCTTTATGCGCCGCGTCAACGCAGCTTGCCATAAAGCTGTCGCCTTGAAAATTAAGCTCATTAGGATGTATGGCCAGAATCACCGGCGCCTTTTTTTCCTCACAGCATTCAATAACCGCCTTCAATATCTGCCCGGTGCCGATATTAAACGCCGGAACGGCGAAATAATGCTCGTTGGCTACAGATAATAGATCCTTCATGTTCAGTAACAAAGTTGCAATCCTCCAAAGTTTTTATTATAATGAATATCGGCTGTGCCGGTATTTTTTTCGACGCTGTAATATCGCTTTTTCTTGAATAATTCCAATCCCGCATTCACAGTTGATATAAAATCATAATTGCTGACACTGCGCTTTACGCGCTTTGTATCGGTTAGAAGCAGCCCGTCCAGGGCCGCTTCTAACCACTTTTCTCTACATGCTTTTCGGTAACATCCTCTTATTTAAGGTACTTGTCCACATTTTCTTTTGTCACAAGCGTAAACGGAACCATGATGCTCTTTTCAACCGTCTTTCCGGCAATGATGTCGGGAATCAGTGAGATAGCGGTCGTGACCTGAGCCGCACCGTCCTGAAGAACCGTCGCGCCCAATGTGCCGTCCTTCACCATCTGGAGCGGGCCTGCGTTTCCGTCAACACCGATGCAGACGATATCCTGACGGCCGATGGAGTTGCAGTAAGCCTGCACCGCGGACGACATATCGTCGTTGTCGCAGATGAACGCTTTGATGTCTTTGCCATACTGAGTCAGAACGTCTCCCGCAAACTGA
>JAJUJH010000216.1 GCA_029265435.1 Clostridiales bacterium | reverse complement strand
CCGTATGCTTTCCGGGGCTAATCGGGGGTGATTTTTCATTCACCTTTTGGGGTGAACGGCCGCTTATTTGTTCGAATTATGGCCGTTTCCGAGCAGATTGATAAG
Source organism: Clostridiales bacterium (assembly GCA_029265435.1). Taxonomy (GTDB): domain Bacteria; phylum Bacillota; class Clostridia; order Christensenellales; family SZUA-584; genus SZUA-584. Next base: position 2,116 of record JAJUJH010000216.1, on the reverse strand, counting down.
CTGAAGCCGGTTGCCGATGCCCAGTTTTGAATAGATGCGTTTGACGTGTGATTTTACAGTATTGATGCTGATATGAAGCGTTTCCGATATGACCTGATTGGACATGCCCTTGGCAAGAAGTTCCACGACCTCAAATTCACGATCGCTTAAAGAAAACTTTGTTTTCAAATCTTCCTGCTTGGGCGTTATATCGATCTCGCGGCTGTAGTGGCTGAAAAAATATGTACACAAATCCACAAATACAAATACGGAGAACACCGCATATGAAAGATGCGTAAGCTGAAACGAGACTTGGCGCAGCAAAATAAAATCGATAATGGAATATGCGATCTGCGGAATGAACGCAATCAGAAAGTATCTCGCGAGTTTCAAATGATGCGGGTCTTTGATCCTGCGGTACATGCCGGCCACGGCGAGCGCTTCCGCGAAAAGGGCGATGGAACAGAGCGGATAAAACGCCCATAGCGCCGTCGTCACCGACTGCGTCAGATCCGCACGCGACATATACATGACGAGTATGGCTGTGGTAATAAGCAAAAGCCCCGTTATGCCCGTCGCCGAAAGCAGCGCAATACGCCTGTTCTTCGCAGGTATGGGGAACAGCTGAATGACATAAAAGCAGGCGGCCAGTATCGCGGCCATAATCAGCCCGATCACGATAAGCGCAAACAGCGGCGTGAGCCATGAGACGTTTTCAACTCCCGCCGCGCTTCTGTTGTTGAGACTGACCATATAGGAAAAAAAGAGCAGCATGGCCACAGGCAGCAGTACCATCAACGTTCTAAGCACCAAACGGTCTTTGGTTCTCACATACATGATAATTGAAAATAGTGCGGAAGAAAACAGCAAAGATGTCTCCACAAACTGAATCGCATCGAAAACCGTACCCAAAAACACCGCTCCTCATCATTTCAGATATGAAAATTATAACATCGTACTCATAATACGCAACGCATCAGCCGCTTAAACGACAAAGTATCGGATAAAACACGACTATGCGCCTGCATATTGCCTTTTGGTTTGAACGGCGCCTTTTTCACACTTGTTGCCCCAAGCGTCAATAAGCGAGCTTCCCTGATAAACGCAGATGATTTCGCAGTTGTTGGCACACAAGCCGCATGTTACGCCTTTTGTCTTAAAATCCGTATCCGCCACACTGAAATCGAACGTTTTTTCTTTGCCGGACTTCATAGCGAGTATGGCCGCGCCGAATGCGCCGGTCAGATGCCCGTTTTTATCGACGATTACGGGATGCCCCGTGGCGTTCTCAAACGCCCTGACCACGCCGATGTTTTTGCTGACGCCTCCCTGAAACACGATAGGCGGATAAATCTTCTTGCCTTTTCCGACGTTATTCAAATAATTCAGCACAACGGCCTTGCACAGCCCCGCGATGATATCCTCTTTTGAATGACCGATCTGCGCCTTGTGGACAAGGTCCGACTCGGCAAAAACGGTGCAGCGCGCCGCGATGGGCGTGGGATTCTTGGAACTGAGCGCAATAGTGCCGAATTCCTCAACGGCGATACCCAAACGCGCGGCCTGGCTCGACAGAAACGAACCCGTTCCCGCCGCGCAGAGCGTGTTCATCGCATAATCCACCACAATACCGTCTTCAATGAGAATGATCTTCGAATCCTGACCGCCGATTTCAAATATGGTGCGTACGTCCGGATACATCGTGATCGTACCGACGGCGTGCGCCGTGATCTCGTTTTTGACCACAGACGCGCCCGTAATCACGCCGATCAGCTTGCGCGCGCTACCCGTGGTGCCCACCGATACCACTTCGTATCCCGTGTCCTTTATTTTTTCCGCCAATATGCCGATAAGCCGTTTTGACGCTTCGACAGGGTTTCCTTCCGTCCATAGGTATTCGGACGCTATAATGTGCCTGCCGCCGTCTATCACGACTCCTTTCGTGGATATGGAACCGATGTCGATGCCAAGATACGCTTTTTTTCTCATGTCCGTTTCCTCATCACTATCATATCGTAAAACGCCTCCAGCCTTGTCTGTATGCCCGTATCTCCCGTCTGCGAATCGAAGCTGAAATATAATATCGGGATCTTATAATCAGAGCTGATGTTCTGCAAAACGGGTATCGAATCCATCT
>JAJUJH010000002.1 GCA_029265435.1 Clostridiales bacterium | reverse complement strand
TCCTCAGCGGTGAGAACATTCGAAATGTCCTGCGCATTGCTTCCATAAACGGATTGCTGGCAATTGGCATGACGTTTGTGGTGCTCACAGGAGGCATCGATCTTTCTGTCGGCGCCATTATGGGATGTGCGGGCATGTTTTCGGCATACTTCGCACAGAACAGCATGGGCAATCCGTGGTATGTCGGTGTGCTTGTGGGCCTCGGCATCGGCCTTGTCATCGGTCTTTTTAACGGCTTATGCATTTCTTACCTTAAAGTGCCGGCGTTTGTGGGAACGCTCGGGTCAATGAGCATCGCAAAGGGGCTGACTTTCCTGCTCACCGACGCCAAACCGATTCCGGGCCTTAACTCTGAATTTAAAGCCATCGGCGGCGGCAATATCGGAAACTGGCTGCCGATACCGATCGTGATAATGGCGGTTGTCCTGCTGATTTGCTTCACATTGCTGTATCTCACACGTTACGGGCGTTACATATTTGCCGTCGGCGGCAACCTCAATGCCGCGCATGTTTCGGGTATCAACACGAAATGGATCATCTGCAGCGTATACATCATATCCGGCGTGCTCGCGGCGCTGGCCGGTATTATTACCACGGCACGCGTCACATCGGGCGTGACATCGACGGGCGACGGGTACGAGACAAACGCGATCGCAATGGTCGTTATTGGCGGGACAAGCCTTGCGGGCGGCCGCGGCAGGCTGTGGGGAACCATTATCGGTATATTGCTGCTGCAATGTCTGACCAACGGACTTGATATGCTTGGCATCAACGCATATTACCAGCTCATCATTAAAGGCTTTGTCGTGATTGGCGCGGTCATGCTCGACGGACTCAGCTCGGATAATTATTAAAAAAGAATTCAATGCTTCATACCAATTGCGTATGAAATAAAAAATACTGGGAGGAAACAAAATGAAAAAATCGATGAAAGCTTTGGCGATGTTAATGGTTTCGCTGTTGGTTGTTTTCGCTCTTGTTGGCTGCGGGAACACCGCTCCGGCACAATCTTCGGAACAGCCGTCTGAACAGGCCAGCACCGAAGCACCCGCGCAGACGTCTGAACAAGCATCGGAATCGGATTCAACCGGCGGAGCTGCGCTGAAAATCGGCGCCACATTCTACAGCCTGCAGAACGAATTCACAATGCGTATGGATAATGCGGCGAAGAAATGGGCTGAACAAAACGGCGTGGACTATACATCGTACGACGGCAACTATGACGCTTCGACACAGCTTTCACAGGTTGAGACAATGATTGCCGACGGCTGCGATGCCATTATCCTCAATCCTCAGGATGCGGTAGCCTGTGCGGCGGCCGTTGAAAAAGCCCACAGTGCGGGGATTCCCGTTGTCGGCGTCAACACAATGGTGGAGAGCGATCTGCTGACATCCTATGTGGGTTCGCAGGACGTTTCGGCCGGAGAAGACATCATGCAGTACATGGTCGATTACCTCGGCAAAGATGCGTTCAACATCGTGATTATCGAAGGACCGATGGGCCAGTCCGCTCAGCTTCAGCGTATTGAGGGCATCGAGAACATTATGGCTAAATATCCGAACATCAAGGAGCTTGCCCGCAATACGGCCAACTGGTCTCGCTCGGAGGCTATGACGCTGATGGAAACGTGGATCAGCACATACGGAGATAAGATCGACGCGGTGATCGCTGAGAACGACGAAATGGCTCTGGGTGCAAGAGAAGCGATCGAAGCGGCCGGTAAGGACATTCCGTGCATCGGCATTGACGGTATTACCGACGCTGTAACTGCGATTCAGGAAGGCCGCATGATCGCGAGCGACTTCCAGAATGCCGAAGGCCAGATGACAGGCGCTCTTGAAACGGCTGTAAAAGCCATCAAAGGCGAAAAGGTTGAGCAGTACTACTGGATTCCGTTCGAAATGATCACGCCTGACAACGCGGCGGATTATGTGAACAAATACTGATAATAATCGGTGATCTGATTCAAGCGGAAGGCGGGCGGCGCTATGAGCCCGTCCGCCTTTCAAAACAAAGTGCGGGGAGGTTGCAGAAATGCTTAAATATGAAGGCGTCGATACGGATTTTTCTCTGAACGGCAAAACCGCGGTGATTACCGGCGGAGCGGCGGGTATTGGTTATGCCACGGCGAAGTTCTTTCACGAAAAGGGCGTCAATATTGTGCTTGCCGATTTGAACCCGAAGGTGGATGAGATCGCCAAGCAGCTTGGCGATAACTGCATCGGCGTGGCCGGAAACGTGTGTGACGGCGAATACCCGTCTCGGGTGATCGAGGCGGCCGTCAAGGCGTTCGGCCGGATCGATATACTTGTCAACAGCGCAGGCATCGTGGCGCTTGAAAGCGCGGAGGTCATCAGCGCGGAATACTGGCGCAGAACGATAGACATCAACCTGTCGGCAAGCTTTTTCATGGCTCAGGCTGTGGGTAAATACATGATCGACAATGGTGTCAGCGGGAGTATCGTGAACATGGCTTCGCAGGCGGGCGTGATCGCGCTTGATAAGCATGTGGCTTACTGCGCAAGCAAAGGCGGCATCATTGCGATGACCAAAGTGCTTGCGATGGAATGGGGCAAGTATGGTATCCGCGTCAATGCCGTATCTCCGACCGTTGTGCTGACAGAGCTTGGACATAAGGCGTGGGACGGATCCGTCGGAGACGCGTTCAAAAAGGAGATGCCGTCCGAACGCTTTGCGGAACCCGAGGAAATTGCGGCATGCATCGCTTTTCTATGCAGCAAGGGTGCCGGAATGATTACGGGGCACAACCTGCTTGTCGACGGCGGATATACAATTAAATAGCGAATTTGGAGGAACAGACATGCAGCGCATTTTGAACAACCCGGACAACATTGTGGATGAAATGCTGGATGGATTCGTCAAATGTCACGGCGATATTGTCAAAAGGGTCATCACAAGCGAGGATAACGCAAGAGGCGTGATTGCGGCGATTGAGGCGCCCGTCGCCGGCAAGGTCGGTGTGGTGACGGGCGGCGGAAGCGGTCATAAGCCCGCTTTTATCGGTTACGTGGGTAAAAACATGTGCGACGCCGCGGCGGTCGGAGAGATATGCTCGTCACCGACGGCACTTGCGTTTTTGGAGGCGTTTCGTGCCGCAAACGGCGGCGCGGGTATCGCGTGCCTGTACGGCAACTACTCCGGCGACAACATGAATGTGAAAATGGCCGTCAAAATGGCCAAACGCGAGGGCATCACGGTCAAGACCGTAATCGCCAACGACGACGTGGCCTCGGCGCCCAAGAGCGAAAGGGAAAAACGCCGCGGTGTAGCGGGCGAGATTTTCATGTGGAAATGCGGCGGCGCGAAAGCGGCTCAAGGCGCTTCTCTTGACGAGGTGATTGCCGCGGCGCAGAAAGCGATCGACAACACCCGAAGCGTCGGGATCGGCCTGACGCCATGCACGCTTCCGGCCGTGGGGCACCCCAATTTCAAGATCGAAGACGGTACGATGGAGGTTGGCATCGGGCATCACGGCGAACCGGGCATAGAGGTTTGTCCGCTGGAAACGGCGGCCGGCATGGCAAAGCGGATGGTCGATGTGGTTGTGCCGGATTATCCGTTCCAATCAGGCGATGAGGTCGCCGTACTGGTATCCGGGCTTGGCGCAACGCCGGTTATGGAGCTTTATGTGCTTTACAGCGAGATCGAAAAGCTGCTGAGCGCGCAAGGCATCAAAATACACCGTTCGTATGTGGGCAATTATTTCACATCGCTCGATATGATGGGCGCGACGCTGACGGTGATGAAGCTGGATGACGAGCTCAAGGAGTTGGTTGATACCGACGCTTACTGCATGGGCTTCAAGCAGAAATAAAGGGGGAGACGGCGATGTCAATCGTAAAAAATAAAAACGGGCGTGAGATATTGCTCAGCATGGTCAAAGCCATCCAGGAAAACAAGCAGTACCTCGGAGATGTGGACGGCCTTATCGGAGACGGCGACCACGGCATGAACATGAACAAGGGATTTACGATGTACGGCGAACAGCTGGGAGATAGGGAAACGTCGTTCACGGACGGGCTTTTCGATTTGGGCACTGTGCTCATCAACAAAATCGGCGGCTCGATGGGGCCGATTTACGGCACGATATTCATGGACATGGCGGAAAAGGCCGAAGATGTGGAAGATATCACGCTTGGCGTGTTTGCGGACATGCTTGAAGCGGGCCTTGAAGGACTTTACGGTATTGTGGGCGCGCGGCCGGGTGACAAAACGCTGGTGGATACGCTTTATCCGGCTTTGCAGGCTTTAAAATTAGCAGACAAAGAGGGCAAGAGCTTTGCGCAGTCGCTGGACGACATGAAGGCGGCGGCAGAAAAAGGCAAGGAATCCACTAAGGATCTTGTGGCCAAATTCGGAAGGTCCGCGCGCCTTGGCGAGCGGTCGCGCGGTGTGCTCGACGCGGGGGCAGCTTCATGCTGCATCATATTGAAAGCGATGGCTGACGGCATGAAAAAAGTGCTTGAGGACGAATAAAAGGCGGGGGTTGAAATGTATAGAATAGCGATCGGCTGTGATCCAAACGCGCAGGACGCGAAACAGGCGATTATTAAGATGCTGACCAAAAAAGGATATGAAGTCAGCGATTTAGGAAGCGATGATCCGATTTATGCAAACATCGCGATCAAGGTGGCGACTGCCGTAGCCAATAAGGAATACGACAGAGGCATACTGATATGCGGTACGGGTATCGGCGTATCGCTGGCGGCCAATAAGGTTAAGGGGGCATACGCGGCGCTGATTACGGATGTGTATTCTGCCGAACGCGCGCGCAAGAGCAACGATGCGAACATTGCCTGCTTCGGCGCTTTCACCATAGGCATCAAACTCATGGAGAAGCTTGTGGATGTCTTTCTGACATCCGAATTTGAACCCGGCTGTGCGTCACAGCCCAAGGTTGACAGAATACGTGAATACGAAACGGAAAACCGATAAGAAAAAGGGGTATGCACCGCATAAAAATATACAACAATATTATGCGATATAATCAAACGTAGCCAAACGAGAAGCCGTGAGGCTATGTTTGGTTTGTTTTAGACCGGGAATAGCGGTAAGAAGGAAAGGGGTGGGCCGAAACGTGCTTTCGGTTGATGAAAACGGCTGTGTACCGGCTTTGCTCAGAGAATTGGGCGAAGTCTATGCGGCATATACGCAGAACGCTTTTGAAGGAAGCGGCAGAAAACGGGGGGTGACGCGACTGTTTAGAAGATGGTTCGCAAGCTTCGATCCTATGGCCGTTCAGCCCGTTCATCAAGCGTTTTTAGATGATGTGGAACGCATCGTCAAGGATCTGGCGCGCGCGCTGGAGAGCATTCAAGCCGAGTTCCCCGAAAAGACCGCCGCATATGCGGCACAAGCGCTGGACATCATTTTCTCGTCAAAACCGAGCCGTCAAAAAACAACGGCGGAATGGTATGTGACGGTTTCGGAATACCAAAGCGAGATGCTTTTGCCTTATGCGTCGCCAGACAAGCTTCAATCCGTCCGGATCGACATGCTACGGCGGACGCCCAAACGCCTGATGTTCCCCAAACAGCGGCAATTGCTTGACGCAATTGAAAGCCGTATCATGCAACAGAGCGAAAAGAGACGTTAGAACCATCATTGTCCATGTCAGTTGAATCACATCACGAAAGGCCAAAACGGTAAGCAATCGCGTCAAAAATGGAGCCGTTTTCCGGTCAAATTCGTTTTTTGCAGGAATCTTCTGAACCCAAATAGAAAATATTCATGTATGGTATTGCGGCTATGCTGAAGACGGCCCTATTTCCACTTGGGGTTTTAACAAAAAAAAGATTGTCATGCCGTTGAGCTGTTGACCGGTATGCCAAATCGCATGGTCAATGAGCAGCGGCTGCGGGAACGGGGAAAATGAAGAAAGTAATCATTGCGCCGGATTCGTTCAAGGGGACGATGACGGCCGAAAAGGTTTGCGGCATTATCAAAACATGCGTGGAAAAGCACATGCCGGATGCGGAAACCGTCTGCATTCCGATGTCGGACGGCGGCGAAGGCATGGTCCGTTCCTATCTGTCGGTCTGCGGCGGCGAACAGGTCAGCGCGCATGTGACAGGCCCTTCGGGCGATAAGCTATATGCGGTGTACGGCCTTCTTCCGGACGGCAGCGCGGTAATGGAGATGGCCGCCTGCGCGGGGCTGCCGCTGGCGGGAGAGCGGAACAACCCGATGACGGCGACGACATACGGCGTGGGCGAGATGCTGCTGGACGCGCGGCGGCGGGGCGTTAAGCGTGTGCTGATGGGAATCGGCGGCAGCGCCACGAACGACTGCGGCATCGGAATGGCGGCGGCGCTTGGATATACGTTTTGGGGAAAAGACGGGAGCGCTGTTGAGCCAAAAGCATGCGGCATGACGAAAATCGAGCATATCCGAAAGCCGGCCGAAATCCCCGATATGCATATTACCGTTGCATGCGATGTCAGCAATCCGCTGTACGGCCCCACGGGCGCGGCCTATACGTTTGGCGCTCAAAAAGGTGCCGACGAGGCGATGATGAAAACGCTTGACGAGGGGCTCAAGAATATGGCGCGAGTCATACGGCGTGATTTGGGCGTCGAGGTGTCGTCTGTGCCGGGCGGCGGCGCGGCGGGAGGCCTTGGCGCGGGATTGATCGCGTTTGCGGGCGCGGAGCTGAAGCCCGGTGTCGAAATGCTGCTGGACGCGGTGCGGTTTGATGATCTGCTTGACAACGCCGCCGTCGTGTTTACCGGAGAAGGCCGGATCGACTGGCAAAGTGTTTACGGGAAAGTGCCCGTCGGCGTGGCAAAGCGTGCAAAAAGAAAAGGCGTGCCGTGCATTGCGCTTTGCGGGTCTATCGGGAAACGCGCCGAGGAGGTCTATGATTATGGCGTGACGGCCGTTTTTTCCGCAATCAGCCGGGCGGCTGATTTTGACGGCGTCAAAAAAACATGCGAGCGCGATATGGAAATGCTCGCGGAGTCTGTGGTCAGAACGATAACGGCGGCATCGGGCATGAAGCTGTGAAAACGGTGATAGGCGGCCCCGTCTATTCGCTTTGATTCTCCGCCCGAACGATGTAATAGCCGTTTTTCTCCTGGACGGTCAGCGCTTGCGTGACGGTCTGCATGTCTCCGTTGGCGTCGGGCATCGAGTAAGAGATGCCGCTCGGCACCTTGGTGTTTTTATAATAGGTATATGCTGTGACATACGAGGGCGCCGGCGAATACTGTTCCAGAAAATCCAGAATGTCCTGTACGCTGCTTTCCTGAGTGATCCCCGCCTGTACGGCCATCTTTTTCATGTTGTCGTCAAAATCGTATTGCGTGACGGTTTGGTCGCGCCCGTTGACGATATCGGTGACGGTGAGCGATACGAACTGGTTGGTTTCGCCGGTAGGCAGCTTGGGAATGAACTGGGCAAGCAGCTCCCTGCCGCCCGAAAAATACAGCACATAAACGTATTCCGTCGGCTCATCCGAGCTTGACGTGAAATAATGGAACGGGTAAGTGACCTTGTCTGCCGTATAGGAGATGGAGGAAAGATCGACCACGCCGCGCGAATATCCGTAGGTATCGTTCGCACTGTCATAATAATAGGTGCGCACGGGTATGCCGAATCTGTCAACGAGCATGCCGGGATTATCGGGTATGCGGACAAGAAACAGGCCGTCCGGCTGCTCCGCGTCGTTCGTGGCTTCCTGACGGTATTCATGCAGTTTAAAGCTTCCGTCGGCGCCGGGTTCGCCCACAAGAACGCTGACGTCGTCGTAAAATGTGATCGTATTCACGCCGTTTTCGACCTGTACGAAGGCAATCATATTGCCGCCGCTGTCTTCAACGCCGTATATGCCGTCCTCACTGTCTGCAAAGAGGCTCTTGATGGCCTCGGGGCTTGTATCAAGGCCGCGAAGCGTTAAAGGAAGCGCCACAGCCGCGGCAATAACGATTGCGGCAACAGCGGGCTTGAGTATCGTGAAAACGGCCAGCCTGAGGCGGCGTTTGTTGAAATTCGCCTTCGCAATCTTCCGCCCCGTTTTATTATCAACGGCAAGCGTGTCCTTACACTCTGCGCATACGGCTTCGTAACGCGAGCTGAGAGGTATCAGGTTGATAAAGAAAACGACAAGAAAACGTGTGGCCTTGATAAAACGATATGTATAGCTGTCTTTGCACGCGACGCATTTTTCACTGCTGAATTCGCCAAGCTCGGTTTGTACATTTTTAACGCCGAATATCATAAGCATCTCCCGCATTTTCTTTGATTATACCATAAATTCTTCCGCATATATCACAAACGGCATTTTTTCTTCAGCCGTGCAAAAAAAAGAAGCTCCCCCGCACCGCTTGCGGCAGCGGAGGAGCGGTGGCAGCTTCTTACAGGTTCTCATCCTTCAGAGCGTCAATGATATTCTCCTTTTTGATGCGGTGCGTCGAATAGAGCATGGTTGAAAACACAATCACGAGCAGCATCAGCACGGCAAATGCGTAGCTTTTCCACGGAAGCGTAAAGCCGGTTATCAGCACACCCTGCTGGAGACGGTAAAGGCCGAATGAAATCAGCACGCTGACAGGCAGTCCGAAAAGCAGCGCCTTAAGGCCGTAGAATATGCTTTCAAAACGGATCATGCGGTTGAAGCCGTGCGGCGTCATGCCCACGCTGCGCATCATCGCGAATTCGCGCCGCCTCAAGGCGATATTGGTGGATACCGTGTTGAATATGTTGGCGACGCATATAAGGCTGATCAGTATGATGAAGCCGTACACAAACACGCCGAGGAACGTATTGAGGTTCTGCTGGGAGCGGTTCACGCTTTGTATGTTAAAAACGTTGTAAAGGTCTAACGGCAGAGTTTGCAGTACCTCGTTTATCTGCTTTTCGAGCTTCTGGTCGTCAGAGGTTGACAGGAATATGGCATGGCTCATGCTTTCTGCCGGAATGCCGAGCGACGCGGCGATGGCGCTTAAAGCCTCCTCGGAAACGACGAGCGTGATGCTTTGGAAACCGCCGACCAGCGTACCCATGGGGCGCTGATCCGTTACGGCGTTGATCGTGATTGCCGCTGTTTTTGCTTTGTTTTCGGTATCAATATAGTAATCCAGCGTGACGCCCGCTTGAGCGTTGAGGACGTTCCCCGATATCTTCATCATGCCGTCTCCGGCCGGATAATAATCCTGGCCGTAGTTGATGAGAATGGCCTTCGGCGATCCGGTGTCTGAATAATCCGCATCGGATACCCCGACCGAAGCGCAGTAATCGGAAAAGCTTTCTTTATCCAGCGCGGTCAGAACAACGCCGAAGCCGGTCTGTTCCGTATCACCATACAGCTTTTTGGCGGAATCGCCGAGCAAAGAAGCGGGTAAGTCGATATATCCGTAGTTCACCGTCTGCTCCGTATGGCCTGTGACAAGGTCGAGCGAGGCCAAATCTCTGGCCGCGGCGCGGCGCTGCAAATCGGGAATCTGGCTGAAAGACACGACGATATCGTAGTTTGTGCCCTCAGCGGTTGCGCTGTATACCATCTGCGTCATGCTCGCATACATCGACACGGTAAGGAAAAGCACGATACTGATGATGAGAGACACGATTGTGGACCGGTATTTTTTGCGGTTGCGTTTCAGGTTCTTGAGCGCGACAGTGGCTTCAAATCCGAACAGCGCGCGGGTCAGCCGCGATGTTTTGACCGTCCGCCGCGTGAGCCGGATATCCTGAGAGAGCCGTATCGCATCGATAGGGGAAATCTTGGATGCGCGTCGGGCGGGGACATAAACCGAAATGAATATTGTCAGCGCCGCGAGCGCGGCGGTCACCCAGACGCTCCAGAACGGCACCACAAGATCCAGCGTCAAGCCGCTGGCGACATTGAAGAAGCCGTCGAGCAGCGGCTGAATCGCCTTGAGCGTGACCGCCATGCCGCCGATGCCTGCGAGAATACCCAAGGGAATGCCCAAAAGACCGATAAACGCCCCCTCGACATACATGCTTGCGCGTTTTTGGCGCTTTGTTGCACCGACGCTCGAGAGCAGGCCGAGCTGCCTTGAGCGTTCCGAAACGGATATCGCAAACGAGTTGTATATCAGCGATACCGACGCGATAATGATGATCGCGATGATAATGCCCGCGAACACATAGATGAACGTGAGCACATTGTCGTAGCTGACCACGCCGTAATAGCGCAGCAGTTCGTCGTTGAACGCGACGGCGGATTCGGAAAGGCCCGCATTATGCGCGATGCCGGCAACCGTGTCATATATGCGCGTGGAGACTGTTTTCATCGTGAGCAGCACGTTGACCGTATCGGAAGGCGAAAGCGCCGATTTGTCGAGATAGCCGAGCACGCCGCATCCCGCCGACCAGCTCTTTTCAAAGCTTGGACGCGCGATGACGCCCACGATCGTGAAACGCGCCTTTGACTGCGGCGTGAGCATATCGTTAAGCGAACACTTCGTGCCGTTATCGTCGTAAATATAGTTGACGCTTTGATTTCCGCGTATTTCCTCGCCTTCCGCCGTGGTGCGGCTGCAAAGCGTCAAATCGAGCGTATCGCCGATTTGATACGAAACACCCGCGCTGTTGTCTATGGTTTCGGATATCACAACTTCATTGCCGTTTTGAGGCAGACGCCCCTCAAGCAGCGTGACGGACATTTGGCTGAAGCCGTTTTCGCTGTACTGGCGCACAAACAGATATGGTTTTGACTCGTTGACGGAACCGGTCAGCGCGGCGTAGCCGAGATCGCGTGAAAGCACGGCGCATTGAATGCCCGGATCGTCTGTGACCGCCTCAAGCCGGCCGGCCGGCACATCCGTAATTTCGGCATGCCAGTTGCCCTCGGACGCGATGGTATCGCGCCTTATCAGGTCCACAAACGATGAGAAGAAGACCGATACCGCGGTCAGCATGGCGGTGGAGATGATAACGCCGATGATGGTGACCGCCGTCCGCTTCTTATTGCGCTTAAGGCTTTTGAGCGTAAAACTGCGGATGACGTTCATTTGCGTATCACCTCGTCCTTGACGATGCGCCCGTCTTCAATATGGATGATGCGGTCGGCCTGAAGCGCGATGTTCATATCGTGAGTGATGAGTATCAGCGTCTGTTTGAACTGCTTGTTGGAGAGGCGCAGCAGCGCCACGATCTCGGCGCTGTTTTTGCTGTCGAGATTGCCCGTCGGCTCGTCGGCAAGCATCAGAGCGGGATTGTTGATCAGCGCGCGGCCGATGGAAACGCGCTGCTGCTGTCCGCCCGAAAGCTGGTTCGGGAGGTGCTTTTTGCGGTCTTCAAGGCCCAGCATCGAAAACAGGTCGTCCAGCTGTTTCTTATCTGGCTTGCGCGCGTCAAGCAGCAGCGGCAATGTCATGTTTTCTTCCACATCCAGAACGGGTATAAGGTTATAGAACTGGTAGATAAGGCCCACCTGACGGCGCCGGAATATCGCGAGACGCGTTTCGTTAAGCGCGTAAATATCCGTATTGTCCACATAAACTTTTCCCGACGTGGGGCGGTCCACACCGCCGAGGATGTGAAGCAGCGTGCTCTTTCCGGAGCCGGATGAGCCGACGATCGCGACGAATTCACCTTTTTCCACGCTGAACGATACATTGTCGAGCGCGCGGACGGCGGCATCTCCGCTTCCGTATATCTTGCATAAATTTTCAACCTTTAAAATTTCCATGGCATTGACTCCTTTATTTCTTATACAGCCGCCATGATAAACGACGGAGGTGACGCGCCGGTGACGTTTCGTGTGACGGTTTTGTCATATTACTGGACCGACGGCGCCGCGGAACGATGTGCCTGCGGAAAACGCAGCGTGAATACGCTGCCGCCCTGCGGATGATTGGACGCGTCGATAGAGCCTCCCTGCTCCGTAACGATGGCATAGGCCATCGCGAGACCGATGCCGACGCTGTCGGCGGAGGCGTTCTTGCCGCGGTAGAAACGGCTGAATATATGCGGCAGGTCGTCAGGGCTGATGCCCGGCCCGCTGTCTTTTACGGTGATTTGTGTGAACATAGGATTTGAGGTGCATGTCACGGTCAGGCCGCCGCCCTCGGGCGTATGCTCCACACAATTTTTGAGTATGTTGACGAGCGCCTCCGCCGTCCAGTTCTCGTCGCAGAAGACGGTGATGCCGCCGTCGTCGATTTTGAGAGACTGGTTTTTGATTTCGATGGGAATCAGCAGCGGCGCACACGCTTTGGAGAGCAGCGTTTTCGCGGATACGGCGGCGGGCTTGAATGAGACGGTTTTGGCATCCAGACGCGAGAGCTTTAAAAGCGACGAAACGAGCCATTGAATGCGTTCAAGCTGCAGCCGCAGGCGGTCCGTGAATTCGCGGCGCTTTTCATCGGGAAGCTGTCCGTCGCAAAGCAGGTCGGTCATCATGAACATCGATGTGAGCGGCGTTTTGAGCTGGTGGGAGATATCCGACAGCGCGTTTTGCAGCGCCGCTTTGTCGCGCTTTAACTGGTTGTTGTTCTCACGAAGCATCACGGTCACCTTGTAAAGCTCGCTTTTGAGTATGGACAGTTCGCCCTCCACATTGTCTCGCACATCGAGCGCATAATCGCCGCTGTTGATTCTTTTGAGATAACCGCTCAAGTTTGCGATCTGCTTGTATCGATGCAATGTGAAGAGCGTAAAACAGAAGGACAAAACCAGACAGCCGCAAAGCGCGATCACGCCCGCTGCCGTGCCCGCGGCGAAGCCCAAGGCCGAGAAAAATACTGTGAGAGCCGATAAGAGCAGCGCGAAATTCCTCAGTTCGGTATTGCGCAGCATGCTATTCACCCGCCTTATAGCCAAGGCCGCGCACGGTCTGAATGAGGACGGGGTTCTGCGGGTCCGTTTCTATTTTTTCGCGCAGGCGTTTGATGTATACGGTCAATGTGTTGTCGCTCACGAATTCGCCCGCAATATCCCATATGCCTTCAAGAAGCTGTGAACGCGTCAAAAGCTGCCCCGGATGAGCCGCCAGTGTGAGCAAAAGACGGTATTCGAGCGCAGTCAGCAGCACCTCGTTGCCGCTTTTAAACACGCGTGCCTGCTTTGTGTTGATGGTGATATCGCCAAGATACAGTTCATCGCGGCTGCCCGCCGCACCGCCCGTACGGCGCAGCACCGTTCTCAGACGCGACATCAGCTCGCGTATACGGAAAGGCTTTGTGATATAATCGTCCGCGCCCATATCCAGCCCCATCACGACATTGACTTCGTCGTCGCAGGCGGTCAAAAACACAACCGGCTTGTCACTGCGCGCCTTGATGCGGCGGCAGATATCGTAGCCGGTGCCGTCGGGCAGCGCGAGGTCGAGTATGGCGATATCAAAGCGCGAATCGTCCGCGCGTTTCATCGCGTCCGCCGCGTTATAGCAGACGATGACGCCGTAGCCTTCCTGTTTGAGCGAGTATTCAAGCCCCATCACAATCGTTTTGTCGTCTTCGACGAGCAGCACCGTATTCATGGCATCCCCCTTGTCTCATTATAGCTTGAAAACGGCGGGCTTGCATGACGATTTTGTCATATTGCAGCCGCATGGGAACGGCGGGAAAAAATAACGAAGCCTATTGCACCGTTCCGGAGCTGTTGATATAATGTAGCCACTTGATATATGTGCAGAGTAGATCTTGTGCGTTAAGTGCCTTGGGATGGGATGTCGCCCAGGGACGAAAGGCTGAAAAGCCTGCGGTACAAGGTCGCGTCCGCTGCTAATGAGAAGCCTTTTTTCTCTTAATGGCGTGTCTTTGCCTATATTCAAGGGAAGGAGGTTTTTTTGTATGAAAAATTTCAACACTCGTACAACAATCATCATGGCGCTGCTTGCGGCGCTGGGCGCTGTTTTCAGCGCGTTTCTCTCGGTGGAGCTCAACTTCACGGGCGTTAAAACGGTGGAGATTTCACTGACGCCGCTGCCCGTTATGCTGGCCGGCGTGTTTTTCGGGCCGCTGGCCGGCGGTATCGTCGGATTTGCGGCGGATACCGCGGGCTTTTTTATGGGCATGCAGATGGGCGCCTATAATCCGGCTTTCTCGCTGACGATGGCGCTGTTTGGCGTGATAGCGGGGCTGTTTTATCTTCGCGGCAAGAACAATACCATATGGAAGGCGACGCTGACGGCGCTGACGGCGCAGGCCGTATGCTCCGTAGTGCTCAATACGCTGCTCGTGCGGCTCTTTTACGGCGTGCCGCTTGCCGTGCTGCTGCCCCCGAGACTCATCGGTGCGGCTGTGGAGCTGCCGCTTTATTCGTGGCTGCTGATGGTGCTGATCGAAAGCCTTGCGCCGATGGTGAGCAGAAGGCTGAAGCCGGCCGGGGCATAAGAAAGAGGAAAAAGCCGGAAGGGTTTGAAACGGACCGCCCGGCTTTTTGATTGATTTCGTTTTTCGCCTGTCCGGCAGCCGCAAACGGACGAGCGGAATCTATCTGATTTTTTTTGTTGCATTTGAGCTTGAGCGTGTTATATATAACCGGTTCTAGGCAATTTTATGACGCGGATATGAATATCTCAGGCAAAGACGCCTTCAAACAAACCGGTAGCATCGGTATTGCTTGAAGGCTTTTTATTTTGAAAGGCGGAACAAAAAAATGAGGTTTGCGGCATTCGGACAGGCAAAAAAAGAACCCGATATCAGGAGGATACTGCATGATAAAGATTTGACGGCTCATTTTCAGCAGGTTGTATATATGACGCGGCAGACCGTTTGCGGGCTGGAGGGGCTGATACGCGGTTTTGAAGGGGGAGCCGTCATTCCGCCCAAGGCGCTTTTCGACGCTGCCGCAAAAAAAGGACTGACGATGGAGCTTGACAGGCTTTGCCGCGAGAAGGTGCTGGAAGCGTTCGGACATATCTATCAAAAGAATACGGATAAACTTCTTTTTATCAATCTGGATGCGTCTGTTCTGGACATTGCCGGCCGCGACGGTTATCTGCTCGAACAGGTCGAAAAAGCCGGAATCAACCCAAACAACATTGTGGTCGAAATCAACGAAACCAAGGTGCTTGATAAAGACAGACTAAAATCGTTCATGGAAAGATACCGGACAGCCGGTTTCTTGATCGCGCTTGACGACGTGGGCGCGGGTTTTTCCAATCTTGACCGTATTCCCATTGTCAAGCCGGATATTATCAAAGTGGACATATCGCTGATACGCCGCATACAAGACAATCACTACAAGCGCGAGGTCGTCAAATCGCTGATCAGGCTGGCGACGCAGATCGGTGCGATGGTGGTGGCCGAGGGCGTCGAGACGCAGGAAGAGGCGATGGAAACGCTGCGCCTCGGCGTCAACATGATTCAGGGTTTTTATTTTTCCAGGCCCGCGCCGCTTTCGGAAAAACCCTTTGCCAACGGCCGGCTGGCCGATTTTGCCGAGGCTTATAAGCAGTTCGCGGCAAAAACGGTGAGGCAGGAGCGGCGGATATCCAGTGAAATTGCGGCAATTGCGAGAAAAGCGCTTGCGGAGCTGTCCGGCCAAAAGGATTTTGACAAAAGCCTGCGAAATATCGTGGGCAGACATACCGAGGTTGAGTGTGCGTATGTGCTTGACGATTGCGGCTTGCAGTGCAGCGATACCGTGTTCGGCGCGGGCAGAAACAAAACGCGCGAAAACCTGATTTTTTATTCGGCAAGGCATGGCGCCGATCATTCGATGAAAAGCTACTATTGTCAGATTGCCCACGGCAAACGCGGCAAATATATATCCGAACCTTACGTTTCGCTTGCCACTGGCAGCCTGTGTGTGACTTTTGCCGAAACATTTAAAGGCGCTGACAACAAACGCTATATCCTTTGCATGGATTTCTGCGGAGCGGAAGGAAACAGTCTATATCCGCCGTCTGCGGCCGCAATTCTGGCAGACGGCATATGTGACGGTTCGCGAACCTCTGCCGCGGATCAGCAGGAAAAGCGCGAACCAGCCGATAACGGGGATGAGCAAAAGAACGATATAAAATAGCGTAAGAAGGCACCCTCGCGGGCGCACTTCGGAGACGGCATTGACGGCCACGTTTTGGCTGCCGCAGCGTGAACAGACCAAAAAAACCCCTCTTTCAAATATACTTTCCGGCAGCCATGCGACAGCCGATGAATACTTATTATTATGTGAAGTTCTCCTGATGGAGCGTTTCAAGAACAGAAACGTATTCTTGGCAGAACTTGTCCTGTTCGTTTTTGATCAGCGTGACGGCTTCGTCGATGCTTTTGGCGGGCCGATAAGGCCTGTAAGAAGTGATGGCGTCAAGCACGTCGGCAATCATCGCGATTTTGGCAAACGGATGGATAGCAGTTGATTTGAGCCCGGACGGATAGCCGCTGCCGTCCAAACGCTCATGATGCTGCATGATGACGGCCATGCAGTCGTCATGCAGATTGCAGCCCGCAACAAGGCTTACGCCAAGCTCGCTGTGCTTTTTGACTAGCGCCATTTCCGAATCGTTCAGCGTCGTGTCTTTCTGTATGATTGTCATGGGAATCATGAGCTTTCCGACATCGTGCAGCAGCCCGCCGAGCGTCAGACGATAAAGCGATGCGGCGTCCAAATGAAGCTCCGCCCCGATCATTGCCAAAATCAGCGCCACATTGACGGAATGCTCATAAACCCATCCATAGCGAGTATAGAGCGAGTCGAGCACCTGCCGCCACTTTTTTTGGGCGGAATCGGCAAAAATCTGCCGGACGATATCCGTTGGGTATTCCAGTTTGTCCGAATCGCAAATGAAGCATTGGTTTTCGTCAACGTCGCGGGGGGGTGTTTTTGCGATTTTGCAGCCGATGAGCTGCATTTTTTCGAGCATCAAACAAGGCCCCCGTTCCCCGTTTTTTTGGCTTTGGTTATCACCGCGTTTCTTCGTGCGCACGATTTGCCTCACTTGTCAGCGATATTGGTATGAATAAACAGGTCGTTACAGAAATTATACGGCATAAAAGGCACATATACAAGATTAAATATGGTTTTTTTATGCAAAACCGCATACGACCGGCAAGAAAATGCCGTGCGCCGTTGGGATGCAAGTTTGCGGCTCATATGCCGGCAACCATAGAAAACGCCCCGTTTTTGATGGCGACGGGGCGCAAATTGAGAAAACTGTCAATACGAAAATCGGGACGGCCGTTTCCGCCCCGAATAAACGTCAAAGAGCCTCTTTATGCAGTTCGCGCGCTTTTTTGAGCATGTAGACATATCGTTTTCTGGCGGCTTCCATGTCGTATATCGCAAAATCGACCAAGTCTGGATCCGCCACATTGTCAAAGTAGTTTTGCGCCGCCTGCCAAATGGCATATGCGCGTTTCACTTCGGCCGCATACTCGTTGGCATCCATACCGCATCCTCCCGTTCCAGTGATGATGGGGATTATAGCCAAAAAGCGCAATTAATATACTCGTTAATACGGCGTGCGTCCTTCAATGGCGCGCGAAAGCGTCACCTCATCCGTATATTCAAGGTCCGCGCCCACAGGAACGCCGTGCGCGATGCGCGTGATTTTCCCGACCAGCGGACGGATGGTTTTGGCGATATATGCGGCAGTGGCCGTTCCCTGCACGTCCGGGTTGGTTGCGAGTATCACCTCGGAGGTATCGCCGCGCGCCAGCCGGTCGATCAGCCCCGCGATGTTGATGTCGTCCGGGCCGATGCCGTCCATCGGCGAAATCACGCCGTGCAGCACATGATAGACGCCTTTGAATTCGCGCGTTTTTTCAATGGCGAGAACGTCTTTGATATCCGAAACGACGCAGATCAGCGTGCTGTCGCGCAGAGGGTCGGCGCATATGGCGCAGAGCGACTCTCCCTGCTGCATGAGGTTGCCGCAGTTCGGGCAGTATACCGCCGCATTTTTGGCGTTTACAAGGTCCTTCGCGAATTCCTCCACGTCGGCGCCGCTCATATGTATCACATGGAAAGCAAGCCGCTGCGCGGTCTTTTGCCCGATGCCCGGAAGCTTGGCAAACTGGTTGATCAGCCGCGCCACAGGTTCAATGATGCCGCTCAAATCAGAACATGCCCCCGAGATCGATGCCGCCGGTGACCGCGCTGATTTTATGCTGCATAACCGCGTCGGCTTTCGCGATCGCTTCGTTGACCGCCGCCGTGATCATGTCTTCAAGCATTTCGATATCGTCGGGGTCCACCGCTTCGGGAGAGATTTTGATGCCGATGATTTTTTTCGCGCCGTTCGCCTTGACGGTAACGGCTCCGCCGCCCGCCGCAGCCTCCACTTCCGTCTGCTCGGCTTCAGCCTGCGCCGCCGCCATATCCGCCTGCATTTTCTGCGCCTTAGCGAGCATAGAGCCCATGTTCATCGCGCCGCCGCCGAATGATTTTCTCTTTGCCATGACTGACCTCCTTATATTTCTTCCACTTTATCTCCAAACATCGCAAGTATGTCCGTATTATCCGCTTTGGATTCCTTTTCGGTAAGAAAAGTGATCTTCAGCGGTGTGCCCGCCGTTTTTTCCAGCGCCTCCGAAAGCGCCTTTTCGGCGGCGGGCTGCTTCAATAAATCGACCCATACGCCGGAGCTGCCGTCGAACGTCACCTCGAGCATATCACGCCCCTTGAAGGCCGCTTTTCTGGCTTTTGAAGCGGGCTGGTACGCATAAGGCGCGTCGTTCCTTAGCCGGAGCAGCATCTTTTGCCAAAGCTCCTGTGCGTCTCCCCGGTCAGACGGGGACTGCACCGAGGGCGCCGCCTTCGGCGTTTTTGACGCCGGCTTGGCCGGCTTCCCATGCGCCGGTTCAGCCTCCGGAACAGGCGCGGCAGGGGGGCGCTGTTCGAGCGCCGCCACGCGCGCTTCGAGCTTTTCGATGCGCGTTTTGTCGGAGGCGCTTTCGTCGTCCTCCGGCGCCATCAGTGCCATTACCGCCGTTTCGAGCACGATGTCGGCACGCAGGTTCTGGCGCATTTCATATTCCTTTTGTATCAGTATATTCAAGGCGCGTACGCAGGCGTTCTTCCCGAATCTTTCGGCCATTGCTTTAAGGCCGCCGTCATCTTCATTTCCCGCTCCGACGGAAAGCCACATCATGCGCCGGAAGGCTTCGCCAAGGTCTTTAATCAGCGCACGCGTATCCGCGCCCGCCCCCAGCAGCGCCGCCAGCCGCTCCAGCGCGTTTTTCTCGTCGTAAGCGGTGATGCTGTCAATAAGGCCGTACAGCTGCTGCGCACCGCCGCTTCCCAGCGCCGCCGATACGCTTTGCTGTGTGACCGCCCCCGATGACGCGCATTGGTCGAGAATCGACAGCGCGTCGCGCAAGCCGCCTTCCGCCGCCTGGGCGATCGTGCGCAGCGCTTCGGGCTCGAACCGGTAGCCTTCACCCTTTGCGACCTCGGTCAGCCTTGCCGTGATGTCGTCGATGGATATGCGTTTAAAATCGAAACGCTGGCAGCGCGATAGTATCGTGGCGGGCAGCTTGTGCGGCTCGGTGGTAGCGAGAATAAAAATCACATGCGAGGGCGGTTCTTCGAGCGTTTTTAATAAAGCGTTAAACGCCCCCTTTGAGAGCATATGCACTTCGTCGATGATGTAGACTTTAAAGCGGCAGACGGCGGGCAGAAGGTTCACGCGGTCGCGTATTTCGCGGACGCTGTCCACGCCGTTGTTGGACGCCGCGTCGATCTCCACAATATCCACGGGGTTTTCAGACGCCGTTTCAAGGCATACGGCGCATCGGCCGCAGGGTTCGCCGCCGTGACTGTCGGTACAGTTGACCGCCCGGGCGAATATTTTGGCAAGGCTTGTTTTGCCGGTACCGCGAGGCCCCGAAAAAAGGTATGCGTGCGCAATACGGCCGGCCTCAATCTGCCCCGCAAGCACTTTGACGATATGCTCCTGCCCCGAAACCTCGGCAAACCGCGCGGGCCGCCAGGTGCGGTAAAGCGCCCTGTACGCCATTTTTTCCTCCTCGTCTCCATCAAAATGCGCGCATTCAATATACCATTTTGCCGGCCGTTTTGTCTATATTGCCTGAACCGCTGAAAAAACGGGTGCTGTAAAATCGAGTATGAAAAACGGCGGTTTTTTGTTGCGCCTTTTCCGGTCAAAGACGCGGATTCCGGCTGCCCTCAACTTGCCCTTTATTTTGCGGTTGATTTCTGATATGTTAGTTACAAGACGCCAATTGTAAACTTACTGAGTCGGTATACCACGGATTTAATATTTGTGTTATAATTGCAATGGATTTGTAAATATTCTTTGAGGAGCTGCGTGCGTTGAAGTCCAAATTCATAGATCCAAGAATGTTTAAATTCATCGACTGGCTGCTGTTTGCCAACATTGTCGCGCTGGTGCTGTTCAGCTTTGTGGCCATTGCAAGCGCCGATTCCGAGCCGCTGACCGAAAATACGGGGTCGTTAAGCGCGGCCATCGCGCAGCTGGATCTGTCACATTCGCTTCAGCAGCTTGCGTGGTTCGGCGTCGGCCTTTTGGCGATGTTCATCGTGCTGCTGCCTGATTACCATGCGATCGAGGAATACTATAAGTGGATTTATCTGATCATTGTCGCGCTTCTGGTGGCGGTTTACCTGTTCGGTTCGCAAATCAACGGTACGACGGGCTGGTTCCGTATCGGCTCATCGGGATTTCAGCCAAGCGAGGTCGGAAAAATCGGCATGATCATTGTGATGGCGCACATGATTTCCAAAAAGACGCAGGGGCACGACGGCGGCATCAGAAAGGTGAAGGACATTGCGCCGATACTCGGCGTTTTTATCATCCCGTTTGGACTGATCGTCATTCAGCCGGACTGGGGGACTGCGTTCGTATATGTGTTCACTTTTGTCTCCATGCTTTTTATGGCGCGGACAAGCTTAAAGCTGATCGGCGGCATGTTTTTGGCTGCCGGAGCAGCCGTGCCGGTCGCGTGGCTGCTGATGGCGGACTGGCAGAAGAACAGAATCTACTCGTTTTTGGGAATCGCGACGCCGGATATGACAAAGCAGCAAATCGAGGATATGGGGATGCAGTCGAAACAGGCCATCATCGCCGTGGGTTCGGGTCAGGCGTCCGGCAAGGGGCTGTTTTCACTCGGCGGAGAGAGCAAGATGTCGGATATGTTCGCAAAACAGACCGACTTCATATTTGCCTCGACCGCCGAAGCTGTCGGCTTTGCCGGCGTGGCGGTGATGCTGCTGCTCTATATACTGCTGATATTCCGCACGCTGTATCTCGCCACAAAAGCCAAAGACGATTTCGGGTCTTTGATTATCGTTGGTGTGGCGGCGATGACGCTGTTCCACATTTTTGAGAACATCGGCATGAACATCGGCGTGATGCCCATTACGGGCATTCCGCTGCCTTTTATGAGCTATGGCGGATCAAATCTGCTCACCAATATGATCTCCTTCGGGCTTGTGATCAATGTCAGCATGCGAAGGCAGCGATGGAGCTTTTGAACGCCTCGCGGCAAACGGAACTCGGCAGGCTGCAAAAGGCGCATATCAGAAAAAAAGAAATCGTCTCTGCGAAAGGAAGGAATTGCCGATGTTATTGAACCAAAGCGTGATTGAACTGATCGAAAAAAGAACGTCCGTAAGGACTTATGACAAAAAGCCGGTGGAAGCGGAAAAGCTCGCGCAGTTGAAAGGCTATTTCGGTACGGCGGCGGAAAATCCTTTTCATGCCAAGGTGCGTTTTGAAATGGTGGAAGGCGGCTCGGGAAAGCTGGGGACGTACGGTTTCATCAAAGGCGCTAAAACGTTTTTTGCGGGCTGTGTGAAAAAAGGCGGCATGGATATGGAAGGCTTCGGGTACGCGTTTGAAAAAGCGGTGCTTTTTGCGACGGCGCAGGGGCTTGGCACCTGCTGGCTGGGCGGCACATTCAAGCGTGCGTCATTCACGGCGATTTTAAAGCCGGACAGCGAGTTTCTGCCCGCCGTATCTCCTGTCGGCTATGCCGCTGAGAAAAAGACGCTGACGGAAAAAATGGTGGCGGCGGGCGCGGGCGCGAGAAAACGCAAGCGCTTCGGAGAGGTTTTCTTTGACGGAGATTTCAAAAAGCCGCTGTTTTTGGAGGAAGGCCCGCTTCAAAAATGCCTTGAGATGGTCCGAATTGGTCCGTCCGCATCCAACAAGCAGCCGTGGCGCGTCGTCAAGCGCGGAAACACCCTGCATTTTTATATGGCGGCCGATAAGCTGTATGCGGGCAACACGCTGTACGGCTTTTGCATGCAGCGCATCGACCTTGGGATCGCGGCGTGCCATTTCGAGCTGACGGCCAAAGAGCTGGGGCTGCCGGGCGGCATCGTCGTGGCCGATCCCGCGCTCGCGGATTGCCCCGACAGCTGGACGTACAGCTTTTCGTGGCGGTAGTTCAGAAAATGTTTTCAAAGCTCACGCTGTCTATCGCATGGATATGGCGGATATAATAGAGCGTTTCAGCCGTTTCGGCGAGCGCTTCGGGCTTGCTGCGCTGCGCGCAGTACTCGCTTAAGCGGGCGGCGGAGGAGGAAATCAGATCGATTTCATCGTGTTTGAAAAGCATCTCGTAGAGGCGCTTTTCTTTTTCCCAGTTTTGGCTGAATGTTTGAGACGCGGCCAGCGCTTTTTCAAAATTGTCGGTTTGAAGCGCTTCGCCGACACGTTTGAGATCGTTTTTCAGCTCGTCGGTTGCGCCCGTGACATAGGCGTGCTGAAGAAACGCGCCGCCGATGATGAGAGCCAGCAGAACGGCGATCGTGATTTTCTTAGCCATTTGTCAGCCTCCCCGTTGACTGCCGGCCGCGGTAGTCCTGAAACAGCACGCTGCCCGATTCGTCCGCAAGCGCAAGGAACACATCGCGCGGGCGTTTGAAATTGAGCGTTTGTAAAGCGTGCTCCAGTTGGCTGACGGTAAACCCGAGACGCTGAAGATTGTCGGATTTCAGCTTGCCGTCGAGTATCACGTCGTAGCAAAAACCGGGGTTTTGCGGAGACATGTTCATATCCTCGGGCGTGAGCGGGCGCTTTTGGGGCTTGAGCATAACGCTGAGCTCCCCGTTTGTCTCGAGCACCGCATAATGCACGTCGCTCAGGTTCATCACGTTTTTGCTTCGAAGCTGCTCGATAAGGTCGTTCAGGTTGTAGCTTTGCTTTTTCAGCTCTTCGCGGCATACGATGCCCTTGTGGATGACGATGCTCGGTTTGCCCGAAAAGAAACCGCGCGCCTTGTCGCTCTTGATGGATATATAGGCGATCAGGTTATGCAGCACAAGCAGCACCACCACCGGCACGATGCCGTATGTGATGGGTATGCCGGGGCCGTCCATAGGCGTCGCCGCGACCTCCGCGATCATGACGGCAATGATCAGCTCGAAAGGCTGCAGCTCGCCCGCCTGCCGCTTGCCCATCAGGCGGATGACCAGCATGGCAAAAAAGTAGAGTATGGCGGTTTTGATAATCACGTTGAACATACGGTTATTTTTTGCGCTGTTTTTCAAATTATTCGGTTTTGGCGGCTTGCGCGTGCGCGGACGGATAACGGCCGAAATGACGTTGTTTTTTACCGCCTCCGCCTGATATAATAACAGCGCAAGGGGATAAAAATGGATGACAAAAAGGAAATACTAAGAAGGCTGGAGCGGCATTATTTCGGCGCGCGGCCCGCTCTCCGTTTTAGAAACGCTTTTGAACTGCTCGTCGCGGTGATGCTTTCCGCACAAACGACGGACAAGCAGGTCAACGCCGTTACGGAAAAGCTTTTTGCCGCCGCGCCGGACGCAAAAAGCATGGCGGCGCTTGAACCGGCCGAGCTGGAGCGATACATCAAAAGCTGCGGCTTTTACCATACAAAGGCTCAGAACCTTCTGGGGGCGTGCCGAATCCTCGCGGACAGATACGGCGGAGACGTACCGAGCACTATGGAAGAGCTGACGGCGCTGCCCGGCGTGGGACGCAAAACGGCCAACGTGGTGCTCTCGAACGCTTTTGGGATACCCGCGATCGCGGTGGATACGCATGTGTTTCGCGTTTCAAACCGGCTGGGGCTGGCCGACGCCAAAGACGTGCGGGAAACGGAAACGCAGCTTATGCGGAATATACCGATGGACAAGTGGTCGGACGCGCATCATTGGCTGATATGGCACGGGCGCAGGGTCTGCACTGCCCGTAAGCCGAAGTGTGGCGAGTGTTTTTTATTCGATATCTGCCCGTCGGGCGGAAAGGTTTGATAATCGATGTTTGTTGACAAGGCGAAAATATACATAAAAGCGGGCGACGGCGGCGACGGCAGCGTATCGTTCCGGAAAGAAAAATACGTGAACGCGGGCGGTCCGGACGGCGGCGACGGCGGCGACGGCGGTTCGGTGGTGTTTGAGGTGGACCCGAATCTGCGCACGCTGATGGATTTCAAATTCCAGCACAAGTACGTTGCCCAAAACGGAGAATCGGGGAAAAAGAAAAACATGCGCGGCAAGACGGGCGACGATCTTGTGATCAAGGTACCGCCGGGCACCGTCATCAAAGACTATGAGACGGGGCGTGTGGCGGCGGATATGCGCGAGGGGAGGCGCACGCTGCTTTCGGGCGGAAAGGGCGGCCTCGGAAACGCGCGGTTTGCGACGCCCACAAGGCAGAACCCGCGGTTCGCGACGCAGGGGCGTAAAACAAAGGGCCATTCGGTGGTGCTCGAGCTCAAGTCCATCGCGGATATCGGGCTGATCGGATTCCCGAGCGTCGGGAAATCCACGCTGCTTGCCGCATGCACCAGCGCGCGGCCCAAAATCGCGGAATACCATTTTACCACGCTGTCTCCCAACCTCGGCGTAGTCCGGTGGCGTGACAAGAGCTACATCATGGCGGATATACCGGGGCTTATTGAGGGCGCGCATGAGGGCGCGGGGCTGGGACATGATTTTCTGCGCCATATCGAGCGCACACGGATGCTGATTCACGTGGCCGACGCATCGTGCGCCGAGGGGCGCGATATCATAGAAGATTACGAGGTGATACGCCGCGAACTGCTGAGTTACTCGAAAGAGCTTGAGGAACGGCCCGAAATCGTCGCGGCGAACAAAATGGACGCGCCGGGCTCGGATGAAAACGCAAAACGCCTGCGCGACTATTTAAAGCCGAGGGGCGTGGAGGTGTTTGAGGTGTGCGCGGCGATCGGCGAAGGCACGGAGGCGCTGCTCGAAAAGGCATCGGAAATGCTCGACAGGCTGCCTGCTCCGATGCCCGTGGCGGAAGACGGCGTGATCGAGGAATGGGCGCTTGAAAAGGAAGACATGGGCTTCGATG
Organism: Clostridiales bacterium; assembly: GCA_029265435.1. Taxonomy (GTDB): domain Bacteria; phylum Bacillota; class Clostridia; order Christensenellales; family SZUA-584; genus SZUA-584. The sequence continues at coordinate 50,830 of JAJUJH010000002.1, read as the reverse complement.
TGGTGGCCCAGGACGGCATCTATTATGTGGAGGGCAGCGTGATACAGGAGATACTCGCCAAGACGAATCCCGAAGATCCCGACTCGATGAGGCATTTCCAAAAGCTGCTCAATGACTTCGGCGTCATCAAGGCGCTGAGACGGGCGGGCGCAAAGACGGGCGACACGGTGAGCCTTGAGGGGCTGGAGTTTGATTTTGTGGATTAGGAGGAAGGACCCATGCTGACCAGCAAACAAAGGGCCGCGCTGCGTGCGATGGCCACAAATTTGGAACCCATCATCTATGTGGGAAAAGCCGGCCTGACGGAAAACGTGCTGACGCAGGTGGACGATGCGCTGACCGCGCGCGAGCTGATCAAAGGCACCGTTCAGCAGAATGCGCCGGTAACCGCCGCACAGATGGCGTCGGAGATCGCGGCCGCGACGGGAGCGGAGGCCGTATCCGCATCGGGCCGCAAGTTCGTATTGTACCGCGCGCGCCCCGAAGACCCGACGATACGGATATGAGGATCTCATACAGAATGTCATTCGGGTTTAACGGTGCGGAGAAAAAAAGGGATAAGACGGTATTGAATAATCCGTTGAAACGCGTTATAATGTAATTACTGAACAGGCAGGAGAAACGAGCCATACCAGATGTGTTTTTGGTATGGTTTTTTTATTTCGCAGTGAAAGGGATGACGGATTTGGTTTATGATGTGGCGGTAATCGGCGCGGGCATTTCGGGCGCAATGATCGCCCGGGAGCTGTCTCAACTGAACGCAGGCGTTTGCGTGCTTGAAGCCGCGGACGACGCAGCGGCAGGCGCGACGCGAGCCAACAGCGGTATTGTGCATGCGGGCTACGACGCGCTGCCCGGCAGCCTCAAGGCGCGCATGAACGTGCGCGGCAACGTGCTGATGGCGGACACGGTGAAGGAGCTTGGCGTGCCGTATGAAAACTGCGGCTCGCTCGTGGTGGCGTTCGACGATAAAGAGGAAGCGGAAATAGACGCGCTGACAGAGCGTGCCGCCCGGAACGGCGTGCCTGTGATGAAGATATCGGGCGAAGAGGCGCGCGAAAGGGAACCGGTTTTAAGCGGCGATATCCGCTGCGCGCTCTGGGCGCCGACGGCGGGGATCGTCAGCCCGTTTGAGCTGGCCATCGCGGCGCTCGAAAACGCGGCGGAAAACGGCGCCGACGTATTCTTCAACAGCCCGGTGACGGCCATCGTCAGGGACGGCGGCGTGCTGCATATCGAAGCGGGCGGACGCATTGTCAAAGCGCGTTTTGTCGTGAATGCGGCGGGCGTGTATGCCGACGAGGTTTCGCGCATGGCGGGAGGAGAGTCGTTTTCGATTGCCGCGCGGCGCGGCGAATACGTGCTGCTCGACAAAAGCCAGCCCGTCAGAACCAAAAGCGTCATATTCGGCGCGCCGTCCGAAAAAGGGAAAGGCGTGCTTCTGTCTCCCACCGCGCACGGCAACATGATATTGGGGCCGACGGCGGAGTTTACGGACAAGGAGGATACCGCGACGACGCGCGAGGGACTCCAGGCCGTGATAAACGGCGCGCGCCGGTATGCGCCGTCCATCGACGCGCGCAGCGCCATTACGGTATTTGCGGGGCTGCGTGCCGTGTGCGACAGGCACGATTTCATTATTGAGCCGTCAAAAAGCGCGCCGGGGCTGGTGAATGTGGCGGGCATCGAATCGCCCGGGCTGACCGCGTCGCCCGCAATCGCGGAATATGTGACGCAAATGCTCGTGTCGATGGGCGTTGACGGTTCGAGAAAAAATGGCGCATCGCGCATACGCAGGCCCATTGAAGTGTTCGCCCACGCCACACCGGAACGGCGCCGCGAATTGATTGCCGCCGATCCCCGTTATGCCAATGTGGTTTGCCGGTGTGAGCATGTGACCGAAGCGGAGATTGTGCAGAGCATCCGCCGCCCATGCGGCGCGCGCTCGGTGGACGGTGTGAAGCTGCGTACGGGCGCGGGGTTTGGGCGATGCCACGGCGGTTTCTGCATGCCGCGCGTGATGGACATACTCGCGCGGGAGCTTGAAAGGGATATGAAGGATATCACAAAGAGCGGCCCCGGGGCATGGATACTCGGGGGAAGAACAAAGGGGGAATCGTTATGAAGGCGGATGTCGCCGTTATCGGCGGAGGGCCGGCGGGGCTTGCCGCCGCCATAGCGGCAAAGGAAAACGGTGCGGAAAACGTGCTGGTCGTTGAACGGGAAGCGCATATCGGCGGCATACTGAACCAGTGCATACACAGCGGCTTTGGGCTGCACGTATTCGGTGAAGAACTGACCGGACCCGAATATGCCGCAAGGTTTGAGGACAGGGCCGCCGAGCTCGGTGTGGCTTTTTTCACGCGAACGATGGTGCTCGGCATATCGCCCGAGCGACGGCTCACGGTTGTGGGGCCGAAGACAGGGCTGTGCACGATTGAGGCGGGCGCGATTGTGCTCGCGATGGGATGCAGGGAGCGCAGCGCGGGCGCGCTGATGCTTGCCGGAGACCGTCCGGCGGGCGTATTGACCGCAGGCACAGCTCAGCGGTTTGTGAACATCGATGGATATATGCCCGGAAAAGAAGTGGTGATACTCGGTTCGGGCGATATCGGTCTCATCATGGCGCGGCGCATGACGCTGGAGGGAGCCCATGTGAAGATGGTTCTTGAGATCATGCCGTACTCGAGCGGGCTGAAACGCAATATTGTGCAATGCCTTGACGACTTTGGCATACCGCTTCGGCTCTCGCACACGGTGACCCGCATACATGGCAAAAAGCGTGTGGAAGGCGTGACCGTGGCTGCTGTGGACGGGAAAGGCGTACCGGTTGAAGGCACGGAGGAATATGTGCCTTGCGATACGCTGCTGCTTTCTGTGGGATTGATTCCCGAAAACGAGCTGTCACGCGGCATGGGCGTTGTCATGGATGCCGTTACGGGCGGGCCTGTGGTAGACAGCCAAATGCAAACGTCCGTTGAAGGCGTATTCGCATGCGGCAACGCCGTTCAGGTGCACGATCTTGTGGACAACGTGACCGAAGAGGCGCGCCGCGCGGGCAGGGCGGCGGCGCTTTATCTGAAGGATAAAAGCGAAAAGGCCGGGTGCTTTGACACACACGCGGGAAAAGGCGTGCGATATGTGATTCCGCAAAAGCTGCGCGCGGACGGGCAGCCAAAAACGCTTTTCTTCCGCGTGTCGGGCGTGTTTCGAAACTGCGCCACGGTGGCGCGGTGCGGCGGTGAGGTGATTGCGCGGAGCAGAAAAATCATCTGTACACCGGGTGAGATGGAGAGCCTGAGCATTGCGGGCGACGCGGTAACCGGCAGCGTCGTGGTGAGCGTGGAGGAGGCGTGACATGGAGACAAAAAGTTTGACGTGCGTTGTGTGTCCGCAGGGCTGCGCCATTGAGGCGCACACCGAAGGCGGCCGGATCATAAGCATATCGGGCAACAAGTGCAAACGGGGCGAAAGCTATGCGCGCACGGAGCTGACGGATCCGCGCCGAACGCTGACCACCACGATGCGCGTGGAGGGAGGTGCTCTTGTGAGCGTAAAAACAAAAGGAACCGTACCCAAAGACGCAATGCTTGACTGCATGAAAGCGATCAATGCGGCGGAGACCAAAGCGCCCGTCGAGATCGGAGACGTGCTGATACGGAACATATTGGGGCTTGGCGTGGATATTGTTGCCACATCGCGCGTGAAAGGTGTATAATCAATCAAATTCCGGTTTCACGGAGGACGTCGGATGAAAGGCCATATCCGCTCGTTGTATCAGTGTGTGCACAGCATGGAACGCGCCGTCGCGGAGCGTTTTAGAAACAAACGGGTTAGGCCGGGGCTTTTCGCCTTTGAAAAGCTGTCCGGCGCATTCTGAACATATGGATCACGTGATTGAAACAACGTGCCGCAGCGCGCTTTACCGCCACAATTCAAAGTGGCTGCCTTATCAATACGACATCAATGTATACCGCGGCTGCGCGCACCGATGCATTTACTGCTACGCGCTGTATTCGCATGAATATATCGGCGGCGGGGATTTCTTTGGAGACGTATACGCCAAGATGAATGTGGCGGATGTGCTTCGGCGTGAGCTGCCGCGTTTTTCACGCGAGCCAGTCAATTTGGGCGGCATCACCGACAGCTATCAGCCCGCCGAGCGTGACTGCAAGCTGATGCCGGAGGTGCTTTCACTGCTTGCGCGGTATTCGGTGCCCATCATTCTCTGTACCAAGTCCGCGCTGGTGCTTCGCGATTTGGAGCTGGTCGGCCGCGTCAATGCCGCGTCGGGCGCGTCGCTGGCGCTGACGGTGACGACGCTGGACAAGCGTGTGGCCGACATCATCGAGCCGAATTCATCACGGCCGCATGAGCGCATTGCCGCCATTCCAGAAATCAAGAAAACGGGCGCACAGTGCGGCGTTCACCTGATGCCCGTGATTCCGTATCTGACAAGCGGCGAAGACAGCCTTGAGGCGGTATTCTCCGCCGCGAAGGAGTCGGGGGCCGATTATGTGCTTGCGGGCGCGCTGAACCTGAAAAGCGCCACGAAAAAAGCGTTTTTTGACGGCGTTAAAAAGGGGTTTCCTTCCGAATACGCCAGCATTTGCGCATTGTATAACGACAGGGACGCTTACCGGGCTTACAAGGAAAAGCTGCAGGCCACACTTGGAAGGCTGCGGAAAAAATATGGCATGCCCGCTTACGCGATGCCAATAGTCCCCGCGAAGCCCACGCAAATGACGTTCTTCCAGCCGGCCTTTTAGGCCGCTTCAGCTTGTCGAACCTTCGGCTTTCCGACAGTTTTCCGGTTTTGCTTGTTCCTCACAAGCTTGAAACGGCGCAAAACCGCAAGGTGTGGGCTGCGCGGGCAAAGCCCGGCTTGCCCACAAATGATATTTTTCGATTTATTTGACAGTCTGCAGCCGGCCTTTTAGGCCGCTTTTTTGGTGCTTGAGACGGACGCGGTACGAAACGCCGAAGCTTTTGAATCCGCCTTTTTTTCGTCTTTACGCTCCAGCAAAAACAACGCGGCCGTGAATACGGCAAACAGCACGAACGCGCCGACAATCAGCATGCCCGACGCCGCGATTCTCTCCCACATAAAAAATCTCCCATAAACCAAGAATATATGTTCATATTAGCGGATGTTCTGTACCAAAAAACGGACAGCTGATCCTTGCGCGACAGAACGCACGCAGACCCGTAACGGGCATACATGGCGGCTTTTCCCGCATACATATGAATATCTCTTGTGGGAGGCATTTATGGAAGATCTGATTGTGATGCCCGCAATCGCCTATTCGTATTCGCAGATGATGCGCGATATCGAGGCGCTGAAAAACGCTTATCCGAATCTGATAAGATACGAAATCGCGGGATTCTCTGTGGAAGGGCGCGGGCTGCCGCTGGTCCGGCTGGGGACGGGCAAAAACAAGGTGTTTTTCTGCGGTGCGCATCACGCGCGCGATTATATCACAAGCGCGTATCTGATGTATGCGGTCAACGTTTACGCCAAGGCCGCGGAGGAACAAACCCTCATCGGCCGGCACAAGATCGCCGAACTGCTGTCGCGCTGCACGATGTATGTGATGCCGATGGTGAATCCCGACGGTGTGACGCTGGTTCAGGGAGGCCTCAAGGCGGTCATGGATAAAAAGAAAGTCAAGAAAATGACGCTTGTGCGGCCCACATATTCGGAATGGATGGCCAATATCAACGGAGTGGACCTTGCGAGGCAATACCCCGCGCTTTGGGATAAAAAGTATATCGTGGTGCAGGAGCCTGCGTCGGAGCTTTATAACGGCGCGTCGCCCGCCACGGAGCCGGAGGTGCAAAGCGTGATGCGCGTATGCAAAAGCAATCTGTTTCTGGCGGCGCTCGCGTTTTACGTCAAGGGTGAAACGATCGGATTTGCGGACAGCCTCACCGAAAAGAAAATACCCGAGGCGTTTGCGCTGGCAAGCCGTCTTTCGGCCGCGACGGGGTACGCAATCAATACCGTGAGTGACAATCCCGGCGTGTTTGCGGCGGGGTTTGAGTGCTGGTTCAGGCAGGAGTTCCTGCGTCCCGCGCTGCAGATTTATCTGACGCCGGCCGGAGGCGGCGCCATGCCGCACCATGACCGGGCGTTTTTTTCACTGGCGTGGGACAAAACGAAAACGCTTTGCGCGCAGGCGTTGAGCACGGTATGCCAGCTGAAAGACAAAGCCGAAGAAAGCCTGTAGACGTTTATGGCGCCCCCGCAGAATAAAAACGGCTTTATGCTTTGGGGCCAGCGCCCAAAAGCATAAAGCCGTCGAATAACAGTATGTGAGATTTCAATACTTGGTGAGATATTGGTCAAGCTCCCATGGATGAACCGCTATGCGGAAGCTGTCCCATTCTCTTATCTTATACTCGTAATAGGCGTTGAATATATGGTCGCCCAGCGTTTCCCTCACGAGCGCGCTGCTCCTGAATTCCTGCAAAGCGTCATACAGGTTGGCAGGCAGGCTCGATACGCCAAGCTCGGTCATTTCGGCTTCCGTCATCTCAAAAATGTTTTTGTTCACGGCCGGCGGCGGCGTGAGTTTGTTTTGAATGCCGTCAAGGCCCGCGTTCAGCATCAGCGCGATGGCGAGGTACGGATTCGCAGCCGGATCGGGGCAGCGCACCTCGATTCTTGTGCCCGCGCCGCGCGATGCGGGGATTCGGATCAGCGGGCTTCTGTTCTTGGCCGACCATGCCACATAGCAAGGCGCTTCGTAGCCGGGCACGAGGCGCTTGTATGAGTTCACCGTGGGGTTGGTCACAGCCGTAATGGACTTGATGTGCTTGATGATGCCCGCAATGTAGTTGTAGGCGATGGCCGAAAGCTCGAGTTCGCCATTCCTGTCATAAAACGCGTTGCCGTCTTTTGTGGACAGGGACTGGTTGGTGTGCATGCCGCTGCCGTTGATGCCGAATATCGGCTTGGGCATGAACGTGGCGTAAAGGCCGTGGCGCTGTGCGACGCTCTTGACGACGATCTTGAACGTCATGATGTTGTCTGCCGTCATCAGCGCGTCGGCATATTTGAAATCGATCTCGTGCTGGCCTTCGGCCACTTCGTGGTGAGAGGCTTCAATTTCAAACCCCATTTCTTCAAGCGTAAGGCACATGTCGCGGCGGGCGTCTTCACCTTTGTCGATAGGCGCAAGGTCAAAATAGCCGCCTTCGTCCTGCGTCACCGTGGTGGGGTTGCCGTCGTTATCGGTCAGGAAAAGAAAGAATTCGCATTCGGGGCCGACGTTCATTGTAAATCCGAGCTCCGCCGCTTTGGCAAGGCTCTTTTTGAGGACGTTGCGGGGGCAGCCCTCATACGGCTTTAAATCCGTGGTATAAACGTCGCAGATGAGGCGTGCCACTTTGCCCTGCTGAGGCCGCCACGGAAATATCACAAAGGTATCGGGATCGGGCTTTAAAAGCATGTCGGATTCCTCGATGCGGGCAAAACCGTCGATGGAGGATCCGTCGAACATACAGCCTTCGTTCAGCGCTTTTTCAAGCTGTTTCGCCGTAATGGCCACGTTTTTCAGTATGCCGAAAACATCGGTGAACTGAAGCCTGACAAATTTCACGTCGTTTTCCTCAACAAGCCTGAGGATCTCCTGATTCGTATACTTTGCCATTTTTTATTACTCCTTTTGATTTTTCACTCCGCCCGATTCATTGAGCCGTAAAGGCGCGATCATGTCGGTTGAATAGACGCCGGATGACCGGGACAAATACCAAAATCATCATATCGGCATTCTTTTGAAAAAGCAACAAAAAAGTCAATCAAAGCATAGACGCTCCATTGACTTCTTTGTCATCTTCTATTAGATAGCATAGCACATCATGACTGCTGACGCAATGCTTTTTTCCTTCCGTTTTGAGCTTGCAAAGAACAGGCAAAACCGGAAAACTGGCGGAAAACCGAAGGTTTTTAAGCAAGCTGAGGCATGCCGCAAACGGCGCGCCTTTGGCATTTGCGCTATTCGGCCGAGGGCGTATATTCGAAATCCAGCTTGGAGCCGTCGGAGGAAACGCCTGTGATCGCGGAGCCCTTAATGCCGTACCATTCGGGGAGGGCGGCGGGGAAATCCGCAGCCTCGCTGCCCGTCAGCGCGGCGGGTTTTGAGGACTGAGCCGACGAATAACCAAGTACGCCGTCTTCGCCGCTGACGGTAAACTGATATAAGGATGCGGTGCCGTCGTCATTAAGGAAGTAATATTGGCTCGCATAGCCGTAAGATGTTCTGCGGTATTCCGCAAAGAAGGAATCCTTGCCGTTTTCCTGGACCGTGCAGGAAAGCGCATCCGAAGCGGCGTCGTACGTGGCGGTGAAAGCGTTCACGGCGCCGTCCTCACCTGTGTAAGAAATCGTATATGTGTTGCCGCTTTCGCTGTAATTCACGCCCGTCGCATTGAACATGGCAAGCCCCGCTTCGGCGGCTTCCTTGCCGATTCCGCAAAAGCTCACCGGCAGCATCATCAGATCGGCAAGACCAAAGCCCGCGACCGTCATGCCTGCCATCAGGTCTTTCTGCATCAGCCCGTCGCTAAGCCTTGTGAAAACAGCGTTCTTGGCTTCCAAAAACGCACTGTAAGACGAAGCGGGCGTACCGTCGGATACCGGAGCGGCGCTTGTTTCCGCCGGAGACTGTGATTCGCCGGACGGCAGGCTTGTTTCGGCATTCTGAGAATCCGACGGAGATGCTTGCGCGGTTTCCTGTGTTTGAACCGGAGCCTTCCCGCAGGCGCTGAACGCAAGGCACAGCGTGAAAACTGCCAAAACGATAATAAGGGTTTTCTTCATAAACAACCTCCAAATAAAATCATTGCCAAAGCAATTATCGGATTCTATCATGGTTTAACGATGTTTACAATATTGTTATCGCTCATATTTATGACAAAACGGATGCTTTTTGTGTTATAATGACGGGGGTGGAGTGGAAAACGCCGCAGGAGATGAATGTATGAAGGTCAATTTGCGCAACCGCTTTTTGATATTTGCCGCGCTGGCGCTGGCGCTTTTTGTGGTGCTTTTTGTGCAGCTTATTCAACTGATGCTTGTGAACGGCAAGGAGTACGCCGCAATGTCCGGCGCGCTCAAAAAGCGTGAAATCGCGATATCCGGCGCACGCGGCAGCATACTCGACAGAAACGGCCTGCCGCTGGCCTATGACGAAAAGTCGTATAACGTCCAGTTTTACCGCGATCCGAACTGCAATACCGAAACGGACAGGGCTTATTATACGTCTGTCATTATCGATACCATCAATATCATCGAGCGGAACGGAGGCAAAGTGATCGACTCGTTCGTGATCAAGCACAATGAGAATACGGACGAGTATTACTTCGACTGGGGCATTCAAAACGTCGAAAACCAGCAGAGCCGCGAAACCAACTGGCGGAAAAACATGTACGTGGGCGATAAAAGGACGCCCGAACAAATCTATCTTTATCTGAGGGAAAAGTATCAGATACCGCCTGAGATGGGTTATGACGAGGCGGTCAAGGTGCTGTCCGTCTGGCAGGAATCACAGCTTAATTCGTGGGTGGCGTATAAGCCCGTCACCATCGCTTACAATGTCAACATGCAGACCGTTGCCGAAATCGAGACGCACAAGGCGGAGCTTACGGGCATGAGCATCGAAGATTCGACGGTGCGCGTGTATCCGCGCGGCTCGCTTGCGGCGCACGAGATCGGCTACCTCGGCAAAGTATCCGATCCGGATACTCTTGCGGAATATCAGGCCAAAGGCTACGAAGTGGACGATCTGGTGGGCGTTGAAGGCATCGAGGAGTCGATGGAGGCGCTGCTCACGGGCAACAGCGCGCTGCGGCAGGGCAAGGAAACGGTGGAAGTGGATAACATGGCGGTCGTGCAGAATGTGCTGTCGTCGACCCAGCCGACGCAAGGCTACAACGTGATGCTGACGCTGGACAGCGCGATGCAGAAGGTCGTTGAGGATTCGCTCGCGAAAAACGTGCCCGCCATTCACGACGCTCAGGTTCAGGAATTCAACCTTAATCCCGATAAGAACGGCGACGGGAAGGGAGATTATACAGGACTGGATATCAACAAGGTCAAGCTTGCGGTATCCGGCGCGGCCGTTGTGCTCAACGTCCACACGGGCGAAGTGCTTGCGATGGGCAGCTATCCGAGTTTCGACCTGAACCAGTTTGTGGGAGGAATATCCGATGAAGCGTATAAGGCGCTGAACGAGGATCCCGCAAAACCGCTTTTCAACAACGCCATTTCCAGCCGGTCTACGCCGGGTTCGATTTTCAAGATGGTCACAGGCTTGGCCGCGCTGATGGAAGGCGAAAAGGACCCGAGCAAAGGAACCACGCTGACGGAGAGGATTGACGGTGAAGGGCAGTATGTGGTGAACGAGGATGCCGTGGCGGCCGGCGCGAAGCCGCAAGGCCCATGGTGCTGGAAAAAAAGCGGCTGTGCAACGGCCCATTCCCAGCAGACGATCGTGGAAGGCCTTGAGCATAGCTGCAACTATTATTTCTGCGAGCTTGCCGACAGGCTCGGCATCGACCTGCTTGACAAATGGTCCGACAAGTTCGGCCTCACAAGCTCGACGGGAATCGAGCTTCCCAACGAGGCCATCGGCATGGTTGGCAGCCAAAAGCTGCTTTTTGACGCAAATAAGCCCATCGACAAGCAGTCCACGTTCCTGCCGATACTGGTGATGAAGACGGGCCAGTATTCCATTGTGAATATGATCAACGAATACGCCAAAAGCATCGATACGACATTCGATCAGACGCTGGTTGAAGAAGCGGCAAAGGAGATCGTCTATCTGCTCGGTATCAACTGGAAGGCCGACGCGCAGGACGCCAACGTATTGAAGGATGAAAACGGAGTGTCGATGGGCGACCATGTCCGGCAGATTCTTTCGGACAAGCTAGGCATACCGACAAAAAAGTCCGGCGCGCTGATGCGCAGGATCACGCAGGACGGACTTTCGCAGCTTCAATGGTCGAGAACGATGACCGTCACGTCGGGCATGGGGCAGGCCATCACGCAGCTGACGCCGATTGCGGTGGCGCGGTACATCGCGGCGCTTGTCAACGGGGGTACCGTTTATCAGACGCATATTGTAGACAAGGTGGTGGCGCAGGACGGTACGGTCGTTATCGACAAGCAGCCGGAAGTATTCGATACGCTGGACGCAAGCGCGGAGTATCTTGACGCCATTAAGCGAGGCATGAAAAAAGTGGTGGCCGGAGAAGACGGAACGGCGACGGACTATTTTACGCAAAAAAACTTTCCGGACGAGTATCTGGATAAAATCGGCGGCAAAACGGGTACGGCCGAGGTTTCCGAGTGCGATCTTGAAAACAACAGCTGGTTCGTCTGCTTTGCGCCCTACGACGACCCCGAAATCGCAATCGTCTGCTATGTGCCTAACGGCTGGAAGGGCGGTTACTCCACGTGGATCGCGCAGGACATACTGCTGTATTATTTTCACCAGCAGGAGATTGTGGCGCAGCAGACGATACCCGACGCGGGTTCGCTCGTGTATCAAAGCCCAAGCTCAACCGAATCCCCCGAGAAAACCGATAATGCCGCACAATGAGCGAATATGCCATCGGCAGGCAGGAAAAACGGACTGTTGCGTAGAATCTTGATGCGATAACTCTGGAGATGATGCTATGGGAATCAAGATTAAAGGGAAATCGGGCGGGGTGCTGGAAATTACGGCATCTCCGGCCTCGTCATACGACAGTATTAAGCTTGCCATCGATGACAAGCTTAATAAGCATAAAGGCTTTTTTTCCGGATCGGGAGCAAAGGTCGTATTCAGCGGAAAAGAGCTGTCAGCATCTCAAAAAGCCGAATTCAGGCGTCTTTTGCATGACCGTTACGGCATTGCGAATGTGGTTTTCAGCGACGAATCGGCGGCGGAGCCTCAAAAAAAGCAGCCGCAGAAGTCAAAACCGGCAGAGACCGGAACAAACGGGGAATCGGGGCGCGTCACACTGGTATCGAAGGATTATTTTGACGCGAAAAGCGTGTTTGTGTCGCATACGCTTCGCAGCGGGCAGCGCGTGGAATGTGCGGGCGACGTCGTGGTTCTCGGAGATGTCAACGACGGTGCGGAGGTGATCGCGGGGGGCAGCATCGCTGTGATGGGCACGCTGCGCGGTCTTGCGCACGCGGGTGCGACGGGACGGTCCGACGTGGTGGTGGCCGCAAATTTGCTTGCGCCAAAGCAGCTGCGCATCAGCGGCAAGGTGGCCGTTTTCCCGTCCGACGTGGGCGGAGAGGGGCCGAAAATCGCCGAATATAAGCAGGGAAGCATCGTGATCAGAGCGCTCAAGCCGCAAAGCCGGGCGCTTTGACGGAGCACGAGATAACATGATTTGGAGGGTATTGTAATGAACAATGTCATTGTGGTGACATCGGGGAAAGGCGGCGTAGGCAAAACGACAACAGTGGCCAATTTGGGCGCGGGGCTGGCACAGGCGGGCAAGAAAGTGGCGCTCATCGATACGGATATCGGGCTGCGCAATCTCGACGTTGTTCTGGGGCTTGAAAACAGGATCGTTTATGACCTTGTGGATGTGGTGGAAGGAACCTGCCGTTTAAAGCAGGCGCTGATTAAGGACAAGCGCTACGAAGGGCTGTTCCTTGTGCCGGCGGCGCAGACACGCGACAAAATGGCTGTCAATCCGGATCAGATGAAAAAAGTGGTGGCGGAGCTGGAGCAGGAATTCGATTACATATTGATCGACTGTCCGGCGGGAATCGAACAGGGGTTCAAAAACGCCATTGCGGGGGCAAAATCGGCAATTGTGGTGACGGTGCCCGAAGTATCCGCCGTGCGCGATGCCGACAGGATCATCGGGCTTTTGTCCGCGGCAGGCATCGACGACTGCCGCCTTCTCGTAAACCGTATGCGCATCGATATGGTGAAAAGAGGCGACATGCTCGCGCTGGACGATACGCTCGACATACTGGGCATTGAGCTTATCGGCGTGGTTCCCGAGGACGAAAAGATCATCCGGTCTTCAAACATGGGCGAGCCGGTGGTGATGAACGACAAAGCGCCGGCAGGAAAAGCGTACAGAAACATCACAAAACGCATCATGGGCAGCAACGTGCCGCTGATGGACTTGGACGGTGAAGGTGGCGGCTTGGCGGCTGTGTTCAAAAAGCTGCTCAGAGCAAAATAGGAGGGAGACAGAATGGCGCGCAGAAGAGACAGCTCCAGCAGCATAGCAAGGGAGCGTTTAAAGCTTGTGCTGATACACGACCGCGCAGGCACATCTCCGTCCAGCAATGTGATGGAAATGCTCCGCAAGGATATCGTCAATGTGATTTCCAAATACTTTGACGTGGAAGAAGACGACTTTGATGTGGAAATCAAGCATTCTTCGGATATACAGAGCGGCAGCGCCGCAACGCGGCTGACTGCGAACATTCCCATCAGACGCATCAAGAGCCTTGGGCCGAACAGACATTAGGAGCTTTTGGGACGATACATCTCGATCAGTGCATTCACCCAAACGCGGCTCGGCCCTTCAACAATGGAGAACGGCTCGGAGCTTTCCGTCTGCCCTTCTTCAAAGAGCAGGATTTTCACGCCCTCGCGCGTCTGTCCGCCGAGCACCTGCAGATAGAACAGCGCGTAAGGGATGTAGCCTTCTTTGTATACGATGAGCGTGATCTCTCCCCACGGCTTTTGCATGATTCCGTCGAAGCGGGTATCGCGTATGACGGGAACGTCGATTTTATCCGTCATGCCGTTTGCGTCCGTCAGGTATGTTTTACCCGTTTCCGCGACGACGACGGATGCACCCTTCACAGGCGTTTCGGTATAACCTTCAAGCACATTGACGGTCAGGTATGCGGTATCGGATTTGGAGCCGAATACCTGAACGGCGCCGGGAGATATGACGCTGGCGATTGCAAGCGCGCCCACCAGCAGCAGTGCGCTTGCGCCGATCGCCATAAAAAGGCCGCGGCGGTCGATTTGTTTTTCCATTCAGTTCACCTCGACAATATATATGCCGCTTGAAGCCGCGATTATGGCATGGCGGGCAAATTAAACGCCGCTGCGGCTTTGGCGCGGACATAATATATATGATTATTTTTTTTAGGAGTAGCATGATGGACAGGATTCAGTTTGACTTCAACAACATGACGGCGGCAATGGTTGGCGCACACGGATTTACCGCCGAAGAGATTGCCGCGGCGGACGGCATGATGGCAAAGGCGCTTTCCGCGCTTCAAACAAAGCCGCTTGGTTTCCGCAAGCTGCCGTTCGGCCGGCAGGACGTGACGGACGACATCATCGAAACTGCCAGGAAAATCAGAAGCGGTTTTAATACGTTCGTGGTGCTCGGCATCGGCGGTTCGGCGCTTGGGCCCATCGCGGTGGAGCAGGCGCTTGCCGACGGAAAAGGCGGGATGAGGCTGATTGTGGAAGACAATGTGGACCCCGAACGCCTTGCGCGCGTATTCCGCAGCCTGGACCTTAAAAAGACGGTGTTTAACGTCATTACGAAATCCGGACGGACGTCCGAGACGATGGCACAGATGATGTATGCGGCGGACGCGCTTAAAAAGGCGGGGCTTTCTCTTAAGGAGCATGTGATTGCGACGACGGACGAAAAAAACGGCGAGCTTGTGAAGATCGCCGAACGGGAAGGGCTCAAATCGTTCGTGATTCCGTCGGACGTGGGAGGACGGTTCTCGGAACTGACGCCCGTCGGCCTGCTGCCTGCGGCGGTTTGCGGCCACGACATCAAAGCGATGCTGGAAGGCGCGAAGCATATGGATGCGGTCTGCTCGCGCGAAACGGGCAATCCGGCGGCGTTTTTTGCGCTGCTGCACGTGCTCGGCATGAAGAAGGGCTTCAACATCAGCGTGATGCTGCCTTATGCGGACAGCCTTAAATACATGAGCGACTGGTACGCACAGCTCTGGGCCGAGTCGCTCGGCAAGCGTTACGGTGCGGACGGCGGCGAGGTGTTTGCGGGGCAGACGCCCGTGAAGGCGCTTGGCGTGACGGATCAGCATTCGCAGATCCAGCTTTATACGGAGGGACCTTTCGACAAGATTGTGACGTTCCTCAAGGTCGAAAAATTCAGGGAAGATTTAGAAATCCCCGCCGCTCTTGAGTATATCGATGAAATCGCGTTTCTCGGCGGCAAAACGTTCGGCCAGCTGCTCGAGGCGGAGCGCAGCGCCACGGAATATGCGCTGTGCAAGGCGGGACGCCCGAACCTGACCATATCGCTCAGCGAAGTGAATGCCTTTACGGTGGGCGCACTGCTGTATTTCTTTGAGATGGCGACGGCGTATGCGGGAGAAATGCTGCAAATCAACGCTTTCGATCAGCCGGGTGTGGAGGAAGGCAAGGTGGCGACGTTTGCTTTGATGGGCAAAGCGGGCTTTGAGGCTAAGAAGGCCGAGCTTGATAAGCGCCCTGCGAAGGATCCTGCGCTGATCATGGAATAGGCGTCATTGGCATAAAAATGCGTTGACATACACGCCGTATTCGTATACAATGCAAAGCGAACTGAATAGGAGCATATGGGAGCTGAGCAATCGGCTGAGAGGAGACTGATGCGTCTCGACCATGAGAACCTGATACGGATAATGCCGGCGTAGGGAATGACAAAAAACCGTTTCTTGATTTTTTATCGGCCGTTTCCGTATGGGAGCGGCTTTTTTAATGCGCGGAACCGAATAATAAAATAAAAAAAGCGGAGGTCAAAAAGATGCCTGTTGTCAATGTGGAGCTTCAGGTGATTCCCGGCGGTGTGGACGACGTTTACGGCGTGGTGGACAGCGTGATATCGCTGATCAGGGAGTCGGGTGTGAAATACGTGGTGGGGCCGATGGGGACCACGATGGAGGGCGAACTGCCCGTACTGTTGAAAATCGTGGAGAAAGCGCAGCAGGTGTGCATAGACCGCGGCGCAAGCCGCGTGCTGTCCGTCGTCAAAATCGACTATAAGCCGGAGGGCGCGACGATTGAAGAAAAAATCGGCAAATATCGCGGCTAAGATCTACCCCGCGGCCGCGCTGTGCGTGTTTGCCGGGCTGTGGGAGCTTATTGTTTGGCTCAATCACGTGCCCGAATACCGGCTTCCCGCGCCGAGCGCGATCATTTCGGAATTCGTGAACAAGTTCGGTCTGCTCGCATATCATGCGGCGCAGACGGCGTATGAGTCGATGCTGGGTTTTTTGATCGGCGTTGCGCTTGCGGCAGGCATAGCCGTAATAATGAGCATGTGGAAACCGGTCAAGCTCACGCTGTATCCGTTCATGATCATATCGCAGACGGTGCCGCTGGTCGTGATTGCGCCGCTGCTTGCCATATGGTTCGGGTTTGGCATGGTGCCAAAGATCATCATGGCGGTGATCGTGGTGTTTTTTCCCGTCGCGGTGAGCTTAACGGAGGGGCTTGAATCGTACGACGCCGATCTGGTGGACCTGATGCGCGTGATGAAGGCGAGCCGCTGGCAGATATATAAGACGGTGCGTTTGCCGGGCGCGATGCCGTCATTCTTCGCGGGGCTTAAAATATCGGCGGCATACTGCGTGATGGGCGCGGTGATCTCGGAATGGACGGGTGCGACGCGCGGACTTGGCATTTATCTTTCGCGTGCGATGAGCACGTTTGAAACGGCGGCGCTGTTCGCCAACATATTTGTGATCGTGCTGCTGAGCTTCGCGCTTTTCCGTGCGGTGAGCTTTGCCGAAAAGAAAACGATACCATGGAATCAAAACCAACAATAAATCAGGAGGGACAGAAATGAGAAAGGGAATGGCGCTGATTCTGGCGCTTGCAATGGTTTTGGCGCTGGGCGCATGCTCCGCGCCTCAGGAATCGGGCGTGCCGACGGCACCGCAGGATGCGCAGAGCGGGAGCGCTGCGACGTCTGCGGCGCTTGAAAAGGTCACGCTGGTGCTCGACTGGACGCCGAACACGAACCATACGGGGCTGTATGCGGCGCTTGACAAGGGCTGGTTTAAGGAGAACGGGCTTAATGTGGAGATCATTCAGCCGTCCGAAACGGGCGTGATACAGCTTGTTGCGGCGGGAAGCGCACAGTTTGGCATCGATTTTCAGGAATCTACCACGTTCGCGAGAGACGAGGGCATTCCCGTTGTGTCCATCGGAGCCATATTGCAGCACAATACGTCGGCGTTTGCCGCGCCCGCAGACCGCGGCATATCGAGGCCGAAGGATTTTGAAGGCAAAACGTATGGCGGCTGGGGCATGGATATGGAGACCGCGACCATCAAGTATATGATGGAGAATGACGGCGGCGACATATCGAAGGTCAACATCGTGAGCATGGGAGATACCGACGCGATCACCGCTTTTGATATGAAGAGCATCGATTTTGCGTGGATATACGAAGGCTGGGAAGGCATCAACGCGAAGCTTCAGGGCATCGACCTGACATATGTGCCGTTTGCGGATGACCCCGTGTTCGACTATTATACGCCGATCATCATCACGAGCGAGGACATGATCGCCAATCATAAGGACGTGGTGCGCAGGTTTATGGACGCGGCGGTGAAGGGCTATACCTTTGCGGCCGAAAATCCGTCTGAGAGCGCCGACATACTTCTCAAATATGCGCCTGAGCTGAATGCGGATCTGGTGCATGAAAGCCAGAAATTCATCTCTCCCAAATATATCGACGACGCGGCCGGTTTCGGTGTGCAGAAAAAAGAAGTATGGGACCGTTATACGCAGTGGCTGTTTGACCAGGGTTTCCTGGAAACGCTAGTGGATTCGGAAAAGGCGTTTACTAACGAATTTGTACAGCAATAGGAGGCGGCATGAACGCGGTCATTTCGCT
Source organism: Clostridiales bacterium (assembly GCA_029265435.1). Taxonomy (GTDB): domain Bacteria; phylum Bacillota; class Clostridia; order Christensenellales; family SZUA-584; genus SZUA-584. The sequence goes on along the minus strand of JAJUJH010000002.1, from coordinate 32,971 downwards.
TGAAAACGTCGGCAAGATATTTGAGCAGACGCAGAGCTATGTGGAAGCGCTGGAGGATATCTGTTTTGACGTGCGCGAAAACGAGTTTGTGTCGATACTCGGCCCGTCGGGCTGCGGAAAAAGCACGCTGCTCAAGATCATCGCGGGGCTAGACGACGACTATACGGGCAAGGTGTATGCGGCGGGGCGTGATATCAGGGACGCCGCGCCGTCCGTATGCCTGATGCACCAGAAGGATCTGCTGCTGCCGTGGCGCAGCGTGCTGGACAACGTGACGCTTCCGCTTGAGCTGAAGGGCGTATCCAAGACGGAGCGTGAACGGACGGCGCTCGCCTATTTCGAGGAGTTCGGGCTGAAAGGCTTTGAGGGCATGTATCCAAAGCAGCTGAGCGGGGGCATGCGCCAGCGCGCCGCGCTTCTGCGCACGTTTCTTTGCGACGGCGGCGTGTATCTGATGGACGAGCCGTTTGCCGCGCTCGATGCGCTCACGCGCTTTAAAATGCGCGAATGGCTGCTTGATGTGTGGAGCGCGCACCAAAAAGCCGTGGTGTTCGTGACGCACGATATCGAGGAGGCGGTATTTTTATCCGACCGCATCATCGTTTTAAGCGAACGCCCCGCCAAGGTGGCGCATGTGTTTGATATCCGGCTTCCGCGCCCGCGTGTGCGCGATATGCTGGAGGATGCGTCGTTTCTCAGACTGCGCCGGGCCGTTCAGGAAGCGCTTGTCATCACAGCATAAAACGGCGGGTGAAGATCCGCTCAGCTTGTCGGAAAAACCATCGGTTTTCCGACAGCTTTCCGGTTTTGCGCTGTTCCTCGCAAGCTCGAAACAGCGCAAAACCGCAAGGTGTGGGCTATGCGGGCCAAGCCCGTCTTGCCCACGAATGATATTTTTTGCTTTACCGACACTCTGGGCGGATGAAGATCCGCTGTTTTTTTGCGCCGAACATGGCAAAGAACCGGCATTTTATCTTTCTTTAACGCTTGCTTGATGAATCCTTAACCAAACCGGTATAAAATGACGGCAAAAGGGACGCCGGGCAAAGGAGAGGCAAGCATGAAGAAAACGATACTGTTGGTATGTGCGATCATAACCGCCGTGTTTTTTTCGGGTTGCGCCGTTTCCGGCGCCGTGTTCAACGGTGCCGGCGGCAGGAGGACGGTGGTCTCTGTGCGCATCGACGCGGGCGGCGGCAATGAATATGAAGGCGGCGATGTGACGATCAAGGACAATTTCCCCACCGCGTATATGGCGCTGAAGGCGGCGGCCGAATGGAAAAGCCTGCCGCTCGACATATGCGCGGAGGATACGCCGGATATCATGTTCCTTAACGGCATCAACGGCGTTGAGAGCAAAGATCCGTTTTATTGGACGCTGTATGTCAACGGACAAAAAGCCAAAACGGGCATGGGCCTTACGATCGTTGAAGACGGCGATGCCGTAGAATTCATCTATCAGGACAGAAACGGCTGACGGTTTATCGATCAAATTCGATTTCATCGTTCGATCTCCCTTTAGCAATCGCCGACGGTTGCTTCTTTTTTTTGACGCGGCAGACGGGCAATCTGCGCCGTTTGAGAAGTTGTCAACCGCTTGTGTCTGCGCTACAATAGCAAAAAAGGGAATCACGCTTAACAGGAGCTGCCATGTACCATTTTTTCAGCTATATGGCGCGGATGAAGCACATCAAGCGCTGGGGACTCATGCGCAATACGCGCGAGGAGAATATACAGGAGCATTCGCTGCAGACGGCGATGATCGCGCATGCGCTGGCGCTCATCAAAAACCGCGTATACGGGGGCTGCGTGGATGCGGAGCGCGCGCTTGCGCTGGCCGTATACCATGAAACGGGAGAAGTGATCACGGGAGATCTTGCAACACCCATTAAATATTTCAACCCAGAGATCAAAACGGCGTATAAACAGATCGAGCGCCTCGCGGAGGAAAAGCTTGTGGATATGCTGCCGGACGTTCTGAGGCCCGATTACGAAGCGCTGATACTTGACCGCGAAGCGGACGCCGAGCTTTACGCCATCGTCAAAGCGGCGGACAAGATATGCGCGTATTTAAAATGCGTTGAAGAGCTGTCGGCCGGCAACAGCGAGTTCGCGAAAGCCAAAAAAGCGATTGAAAAGGCGATCAGGCAGATGGAAAGGCCCGAGGTGGATTATTTCATGAAGACGTTTGTGCCGAGCTTTGAGCTCACGCTCGACGAGATGGGCTGATATGGATACGGTGCTGATTACGGGCGCGGCGACGGGTATCGGCAGAGCCGCGGCATTGTGCTTTGCCAAAAGCGGCTGCCGCGTTGCGGTGCATTACAACAAAAGCGAAAGCGAAGCGCGGGCGCTTTGCGCGGAAATTGCCGCGCGGGGCGGAAGAGCGCTTCCTGTACAGGCGGATGTGAGGGACGCGGCGCAGGTGAACGCGATGGCCCGGCGTGTGACGGAGGTGTTCGGGCGCATCGACGTGCTTGTCAACAATGCGGGAATCGCGCAGGCAAAGCTTTTTACCGACTTAACCTCAGACGATTGGGACGACATGTTCAATGTCAATGTGAAGGGCGTATTCCATTGCTGCCAAAGCGTACTGCCCGGCATGATATCGCGCAAATCGGGGAGCATCGTCAATGTGGCGTCGATATGGGGGCTTGCAGGCGCGTCGTGCGAGGCGCATTACAGCGCCGCAAAGGCTGCCGTGATCGGCCTCACGAAAGCGCTCGCCAAGGAACTCGGGCCGTCAAACATCCGCGTGAACGCGGTCGCGCCCGGCGTCATCGACACGCGCATGATCGCGCATATGGATCACGACGCGCGCAAAGCGCTCGAGGACGAAACGCCGCTCGGCCGGCTCGGCACGGCGGAGGACGCCGCGCAGGCGATATGTTTTTTGGCGTCGTACAATGCGGGCTTTATTACGGGGCAGGTGCTAAGCCCCAACGGCGGGTTTGTGATATAAGAATCAGATTCGGGCGGCGCGCTTTGACACAAGACGAAATTTCATGCCCCGTTCCTCTCGCGCCGGAACGGACGGTTGCATGGCTTACAGACCGCGATCGGTGCTTACCAGCTTTTCCAGCTTGTTCTTGACGCGCTGAAGCGCGTTGTCCACTGATTTGACGCTTCGGCCCAGCTCTTCGGCCACCTCGAAATACGATTTGCCGTCGATGTATTTTTTGAGCACCTGCATCTCCAGCGGCGATAATACCTTGCTCATCTTTGTTTCGATCGAAGAAAAATCCTCGCGGCCAATGATGATGTCTTCGGGATTGCTGATTTTGCCGCTCGAAATGACATCGATCAGCATGCGGTCGGATTCCTCGTCGTATGCGGGCTTGTTGAGCGACACGTAAGAATTGAGCGGGCGGTGCTTCTGGCGCGTCGCCGTCTTGATGGCCGTGATGATTTGGCGCGTGACGCAGAGCTCGGCAAAAGCGCGAAAAGATGTGAGCTTGGACGAACGGAAATCCCGCACCGCCTTATAAAGGCCGATCATGCCCTCCTGAACGATATCCTCTCTATCCGCGCCGATAAGAAAATAAGACCGCGCTTTGGCGCGCACAAAGTTTTTGTATTTGTTCAGCAGGAATTCCAGAGCCTCGCCGTCATCGCAGCGCGCAAGTTCCGCAATGGCCTCATCCGTCATATCCGCATAGCCTGCCGCTTGTTCGTTTACCGTGGACGGAGTCGTCAAAGGTGTACCCTCCTGTTTTTGGCCATAGCATTGTGAATTTATTATAACGGTTGTCCATATGCGCGTCAAGAAGCGGAATCACATCGCGATACAGATTATGTGATAATATCAATTATTTGAAATGGCGTCAAGATAAAGCTTTTGCTTAAGTTCCTTGCCCGAAAGCGTGCTGCGGTGAATCAGCGCAAGGTGTTTTTCGCGCGCCTGACAGATAAGAAGCTTCAGCTCGGCGGGCGTCAGCCGCAAGGAGCCTGAGCCAAACACCGAAAGCTGTTCCAGAAAATCGCCCGTGACCACGGTGACGGGCTGCGGGCTGCTGCGCGCAAGGCGCTGGATGTATGTATCGGCGGTGACGCCGCGTGCGGTGAATATCACATCCACAAGGCCGAAGCGCATGTCGCTTCCGGCGTTGTTTGTGCGGTAGCCGTCAAAAACGACGAGTATCGGTTCGCCGGTGAAGCCCGCGTAATCGTCAAGCGCATCAAGAAGCTCTTTGCGCGCGTCTTCAAGGTTTGAGGTGTCAATCCCCCAGGCGTATATGACGTTGTAGCCGTCGATAATCATGCGTGCGCATCCTGCCTCGTTTTTTCGTACATGATGACGGCCGCCGCGACCGCCGCGTTGAGAGAGCCTGTCTGCCCCTTCATGGGAATGCGCGCAAGAAAGTCACAGCTTTGCCTGACGAGGCGGGAGAGGCCCTCGCCTTCGCTGCCCACCACCAGCGCGACCGCACCTTTCAGATCGATTCCCGCAATGTCTTCGCCGTCCATATCCGCGCCCACGATCCAGACGTTTTTGGCTTTGAGTTCGTCGATTGCCGCGCCGATGTTCGTCACCTTAACCACGGGCAGTATTTCCGCCGCACCTGACGACGCCTTATAAGCCGCGGCGGACAGCGACGCGCTGCGGCGCTTGCCCATGATGACGCCGTGCGCCCCGAGCACTTCGGCGCTGCGGATTATCGAGCCCAAATTGCCTTCGTCGGTGATGCCGTCGAGTATCACCACAAACGGCGATTCGCCGCGCCGCTCCGCGAGCGAAAATACGTCGTCGAGCGACGCATAGTCCTTCGCGGCGGCCACCGCCACAACACCCTGATGGTTCGCGGGCTTGTGGTCGTGCCCGAAGGGCATTGACAGGCTGTCCAGCTTTCGTTTGTCCGCACGCACGATGGGGATATGGCGCTGTGCCGCGAGGGCCAGTATCTCGCGCACGCTTGGATCGCTCAATTCTTTCGCCGCGATGACCTTGTCGATCGAGCGGCCCGATTTGATGGCGGCTTTTACCGCATTTCTGCCGTATATGATATCCATTGCTATCCTTTCAATATGGCCTGAAGCCTGCTTTTGACATCGCCCGGGCGGCCGCACGTTTTTTTGCCCTCGCCGCACGCTCCGCGCACGCATGACGGGCCCGCGGCGGCAAACAGCGACGGCGCTGTAGGGGCGGCAAGCTCAAGCATGCGCCACGCGAGCTCGCGTATCTCCCACTGGGCGCGGTTGCAGCAACGCAAAGAGAAAAAGTGCAGCAGCTCGCGCGCGTTCATTGTAAGAAGCATGCGCGTTTCGCACGCGCCCGGCAGCACAAACCGGGCGTTCTCGTTGGCGCCTTCGCCCGCGCCGCCCAGCGCCGCCTGCCAATCGTCGTACCAGCCTTGTATGGTTGCCATTTGGTCCTCAAACTTTTTGACGGCATCATCGCCCAGCGCGCGTATCGCGGGAGGGATCACATAGCCGAAACCGTTTTTTGAGTAGCTCACATACCGCTGCGACTGCACGGAAAAGCTCGCGATGCGGTGCCGCGTAATCTGCGCCAGCAGCGTGCGCGATACGCCCTCGATGCCAAACGTATAGCTTGCGTGTTCGATCGTGGAGAGATGTCCGATATCCACGATGCCCGCGATAAAATCCGCCGCTTTTTCGGGCGTAAGGCCGTCTTCGATGTCGCTGATGTGGGACCGGCTGTAGCATAGCTTCGCGGCCATTGCCGTCAGCTTCTCGGCCTGCGGCGAATGCGATATGAGCTTGACGTTTAAGCAAACCTCAGGCATGGTGTTCCCCCTTGCAAAAATGCGCGATGATTTTTGAAAAAAGCGCGTCCAGACGGTCTGTCCGGGCGGTGAGATACAAATATCCGACGACGGCTTCAAGACCCGTTGCAAGCGAATAATCCTCCGCGCTCATGTTTTTGGGCGGGCGGCTTTTGGCGTTTTTTCCGAGCCGGTAAATGTCGCCTTCACGTTCGGTGAGTTCGGGCAGAAGCAGCAGCGCCGCCTGCGCCTGCGCGTGCGCGTTGACAAGGCCCGATGCCATTTTGTGCATCGCCGTCACACGGCCCTTTTTATTTTTGACCAGATAGCTCCGGATATACAGGTCGTAAACCGTATCTCCGATATAAGCAAGATTAAGCGTGGGCATCTCGCGTATGACGCCGTCAGCCACGGCGCCGTGAAAATCCATATCGTTCATTTGCTTGATTATAGCACAGGCGGGCGGAGCGCAACAATATACGGTGAAATAAAACCATCCGGAGCATATGCAATCAAACCGCCAGCAATCGGGTCGATTGACTTAAACGCGCAATCGGGAGGCGATAAAACGAGCATGGACAATGAACCTGTCCCGCCGTTTCGTCATAAGAAATGAAACAGGAAAAACAACGAAGGGCGGCCGCGCGGCCGCCCCAGCCATATGAAAAATGAAGGAGGAGAAATATCCTAGGCTATAGATTCTTTTCGGCAAGCGATGCAAGGCCGCTGCGCTCCACCTGCCTGAGCGTCACATGACCCGTGATCGCGTGGTTTTTCATGCGTTCCACCACATACACGAGCCCGTTGGATTTGGAATCGACGAGCACGTTGTCGATTTGATTGTCCGACGGGTCGCCGAGGAAAATGAATTTGGAGTTTTTGCCCGCGCGCGTGAGCATAAGCTTGGCCAGATGCGGCGTGATTTCCTGCGCTTCGTCCACGATCACGATGGCGTCTGTGATGGTGCGGCCGCGCATATAGGTGAACGATTTAATTTCAAATATGCCGCGCCGCCGGAAATCGTCGATAAACTGCTCCACCTGAAACCCTTCCTCGATCCGTTTGGCGCGCTTGGCGCGTCCCGCGTCCTTGTCGGACGACATCAGAAAATCGATCGCGTCGTAAAAGCTGCCCATCCACGGCCGCAGCTTTTCTTCCTCGGTGCCGGGCAGATAGCCGATGTCGTTTCCGGCGGGTACGGTGGGGCGGACGAACACGATTTTCCGGTACTCGCGCTGTTCCAGCACCTTTTCGAGCGCGACGGCGGTGGCCAGAACGGTCTTGCCGCTGCCTGCGCCGCCCGTGATGGACACAAAGGAGACAGCCGGGTCCATGAGCAGCTCAAACGCCATCACTTGCTCCGCGTTGATAGGCCGAAGGCCCCATGCCGAATGGTTTTCATACCGCAGAGGCACAAGGCGGCTGCCGTCAAACCGTGCGATGATCGGGTCCGCGTTTTTGACGAGGGGCTTTATCACTGCGAACTCGTTGGGCAGCATTTCGGTGTTTTTGGGAAGCTTTGCGCCGCCCGTATATATGCTGCCGATACTTCTTTCAGAAATGCTCAGCGGACGCTGGCCGCTGTAAAGCTCGTCTGCCTTGAGCTTGTCGGTTTCGTAGTCCTGAGACGTGATGCCGCAGATTTCCGCCTTGATGCGCAGACAGACGTCTTTGGATACGAGTATTGTTTCCATTTGGGGAGACGTCTCTTTTAGCTGCATGGCGCAGGCGAGAATATGGTTGTCGTTTTTGTCCTGCCCGAACGGAAAATGCGTTTCGTCGGCGTCGGAATACGTGACGCGAAGCATGATGCCGTTTTCGAGCGCAATGCCGCCGCTCACACACTGGCGGCCGCAGCCGTCGATAGTGCGGTGCAGCGTACGCACCGCCTCGCGCGCCTGATACCCCGCGAGGCCCTCGCGGGACTTGAGGTGGTCCAGCTCCTCCAGCACCGTGACGGGGATGTAAACGTCGTTGCCGTCAAAGTTCCTGAAGCACCAAGGGTCGTGCATGAGGACGTTGGTATCCAGCACATAATTCTTCCTGTTTTCCTGTCTGCTCATTGAAGAAGGCCCCCTTTTTTTGTATAAAAATAAAACGCCGTTTTAAGGCGGCGAAAGATACCAACTGTATTTGAATAAGTTGTCTGCTGCGGATATGGGGGGATCACCGTTTGTTTGTTTTTCAAGTTCAGCACCCTGACCGTTTGATTCATTTATATTATACCGGCGCGACCGCTCTTGCGGCGATAAATTTGTGTAAAGCTTGCTGTATTATCAATTATATTTAAACGCGCCGTGAATATTGAAACATGGACACGCCCAAAATAACGGCGGAGGATAGATCATGAATCGAGCAATCAAAAGAGCGGCGGTGGGCGCGGTATCGGGATTTGCGGCGGGGCTTTTCGGCTCGGGCGGCGGCATTGCCGTGGTGGAAGGGCTTGAACGCACCGGCGTTGAGGAAAAAAAGGCGCATGCAACGTCGCTCGCCGTCATTTTTCCCATATCGGCTTTATCGGCGGCGCTGTATACCACGGGCGGCTATGTGCCACTTGAAAATACGCTGTGGCTCTGCGCGGGCGCGGCGGCGGGCGGGATATTGGGCGCATATTGCCTGAAACGTGTGGGCGTGCGGCTTCTCAACAATATATTCACGTTTTTGATGCTGGCTGCGGGCGTGAGGATGCTGTTTTGATTTTGTTTGCGCTGCTTGGCGCTGTGTTCGGCGTGGTGGGCGGCATGGGGCTTGGCGGCGGCATCGTGCTGATACCGGCGCTGACGCTTTTTGCGGGCATGACGCAGCATGAAGCGCAGGGCATGACGCTTTTTGCGTATCTGCCGATGGCTGCGGCGGCGCTTGTGTCGCATATTAAACAGAAAAATGTGAACTTGAAGCCAGCGCTTTTTTTAACGCTGTTCGGATGCGCCGGCGGCGCGCTCGGTTATTGGGCCGCGTCCGCAATCGAGGAGACCGCGCTGCGCATCGTGTTCGCGGTGTTTCTGATCCTCGCCGCGCTGCTTCGGTTGTGGCGCGGCGAAGCGCTGCCGTGGCTCAAAAGGAGGAAGTCATACGACAAGCACGGCGATGACGGCAAAGGCCGCGAGAGAAAGCAGGGTTGAAAGCGAGAGAGACGCGGATACAAACGCGCCTTCGTTTTCGTTCTTGCCGAATATGGGCAGGACAAAAGGCGGAGGGAGCATGAACATGAGCATCACTGCCCATTTGAGCGTTTTGCCCACAGGAATGACGGCGCTCAGGCCAAACAGCACAAGCGCGCCGAGCGCGGCCATCACAAGAAACCGTGCGCATACGACGGAAATTGCCAGCCCAAGCTTCGCTTTGCGCAGCTCAAGCTCGTACCCCACCACGAAAAGTATGACGGCGGCGGTGGGCGCGGCGATAAAATCGAGTATGCCGGTGACGATGCCTCCCGCCGGCGACGCGCTGATGATGCCCGCAAGACCGGTCGCTCCGAGCGTGACGCCGAGCACAATGGAAAGAATGACGGGCGAAGCGGCCATCCCTTTTATGACGGATTTTGCGGAGCGGCCGGCATCGCCGTTGAGCAGCGTCAAGTAGACGGTGAACACAAACAGCACCTGCCCTAAGTCAACCGTGGCGAAATCCGTCACGGCACCCGCGCCGAAAAGCAGCGTATACAGCGCGTATCCGAGCATGCCCGCCTCAAATCCCGTGAACAAAAACGGCACGGTAGACAAGGGCGTTTTTGTGATTTTTCTGAACGCAAACCCGATGCCAAGCGCCGCGAGGCATACGGTGAACATTGCCGCTGCGATGACGACGATGCCGATGCCGTAAGACGCGGTGTAGAACGCCTTGATCAGCACGGCGGGAAGCGTTACGTTCACAACGAGCGCTTTAAGCCCCGCAATTCCCTGCTTTTGAACGATGCCTTTCCTGCGGCAGTACATGCCGACGGATAGCATGAGCGCCACGGGAAGTATCATCTTGAGCACGCCGGCCAGTTTATCCATATGGTTCCCTCCGCTTTTGGCTTTGATTACGGCTATTCTATCAGAAACCGCTTTCGCTGACCATAGCGCAAGGCGTTTATGCGCTGCTGCGGGGCACATTGCCGTTCGTATCGTTTCCGTTTCATCTTGTTTAAGGGCGAGGCCATACTTAAAAAACGGCAGCCAAACGCATCGGGAGGAATGCGCAATATGCGGGAATTTGGCAGTTGACACGCTATTAGGCGTATCATATAATACGGTTAACTATAGATTTGTAAAAGCTGTGATGGGGATCAGTAGCCTGTAAAGCCAGTTTTCAGAGAGCCGCCGGATGGTGCGAGGCGGACGCGGCGGCACGGTGAACTCGCTCCGGAGCTTCAGTGCTGAACCGAGTAGGCGCTGACGATGTGCCTTATGCGTTAATTAAGGGAAGGGTGACGGCGGACTGCCAAGCCCTTTAATGAGCTGGCGGGCTTGCCCCGCAAGCAGAGTGGTACCGCGAAGCCTTTCGTCTCTGTGTGGACGAAGGCTTTTTTTAGTGTCAAAACGGAATTTCGAACGGAGGTTGAAATCATGCCGGAATTTATCCATATGACGATCGGCGACTGGCTGGATATGAAGGCGAAGGAATATCCGGACAAAGAATGCAGCGTGCATCCCTTGGAGGGACTTCGCTATACGACGGCGGAATTTAAAGCCGAATGCGACAGGGTGGCGCGCGGGCTGATGGCCATGGGCATAAAAAAGGGAGACCATGTGGCAATCTGGGCGACGAACTATCCGCAGTGGGTGCAGACGCAGTTTGCCACCGCCAAAATCGGCGCCGTGCTCGTGACGGTGAATACCAACTACAAAAAGTATGAGCTTGAGTATCTGCTGAAGCAGTCCGATTCCACCATGCTCATCATGATGGGCGGCACGAAGGACAACAACTATGTGGAGCATATCAACGCGGTCTGCCCGGAGCTTGCCAAATGCGCGCCGGGCAAGCTTGCCAGCAAGAAGCTGCCTTTCCTGAAGACCGTCGTATTCCTCGACGAGGAAAGCCATCCCGGTATGTACCATTGGAGCGATGTGCTGAAAATGGCCGAGAAGGTGAGCGAGAAGGAGCGTGCCGAAAGGCAGGCAAGCTGCGATCCGCACGACGTGATCAATATGCAGTATACGTCCGGCACAACGGGCTTCCCCAAGGGCGTGATGCTGACGCACTACAATCTCATCAACAACGGCAAGATTATCGGCGAATCGATGGCGTTTTCGCACAAAGACAGGCTTTGCATTACGGTGCCGCTGTTCCACTGCTTCGGCTGTGTGCTGGGCGTGATGGCTTCCATCACGAATGATACCACAATGGTGTTTGTGGACCATTTTCATCCCACGCGCGTTCTCGGCGTGCTCGAATCGGAAAAATGCACGGCGTTTCACGGTGTGCCGACGATGTTTATCGCGATGATGGAGCATCCCGACTTCCCGAAATATGATCTGTCGCATATGCGCACCGGCATCATGGCGGGTTCCACCTGCCCTGTGGAGGTGATGAAGGCGGCGGTTGAGAAGATGAATATGCGCCATATCACAAGCGTTTACGGACAGACCGAGTCGTCGCCGGGCATCACGCAGTCCACCATCAACGACCCGCTTGAGCTTCGCGTGTCTACCGTGGGGCGCGCTTATCCCAATGTGGAAGCGAAGGTGATAGACCCGGAAACGGGCAAGGATGTGCCGCCGAATACAGTCGGCGAGATCGTGACGCGCGGCTACCATGTGATGAAAGGATACTACAAAATGCCCGAAGCCACCGCTCAGGTGATCGATAAGGACGGCTGGCTGCATACGGGCGATCTGGGCGTGCGCGACGAGAACGGGTATTACCGGATCACGGGACGCTTGAAGGATATGATCATCAGGGGCGGCGAGAATATCTACCCGCGCGAAATCGAGGAATTCTATTATACGCATCCGTCGGTTAAGGACGTGCAGGTGGTGGGCGTGAAGGACCATAAGTATGGCGAAGAGGTGCTGGCCTGCATCATATTGAAGCCCGGCGCAAGCGAAACGGAAGAATCGATGATACAGTTTGTGAAGGATGGCCTTGCGAAACATAAAGCGCCGCGCTATGTGCGCTTTGTGGATACATTCCCGATGACGGCCAGCGGCAAAATACAAAAATATAAGCTGCGCGAATGGGCCGAGCAGGAACTGGGCCTTGCGCAAATCGACGGCGAGTAGATAATTAAAGCGGCGTGCCCAAAAGTCCGCCGCTTTTTCATGTTTCGACCGGTTGGTTTATTTTACAATCAAAAATGTTTGAAAGAGGGTGAAAAACCGTTCTTCTTATAAATAGCGATAATAATCGAATGAAACAGACAACATTCACCTCTTGAATAACCGCCCGGGCTGTGTATAATAAGTCGTGCGGTTTGATACACACTAAGGAGGCATGACATAAAAACCATGTTGAACAACAATCAAATCAAAGTGCTTAAAAAACTGGCGGATATCGAAAAACAGCTCCCCGACGGAGTGGCGCTCACTTTTGCCGTGGATAACTTGAATGATACGATGGATCCCGACGAATGGGAGGGCTTTATTATCACGCTGAACAAGCTGATCGATGAGGAATATCTTGCCCGGCACACAAAGAAAGAAACAAAAAACAAGGTTCCTTTCTGGCTGGAGTTTACGAACAAGGGTCATGAATACTGCAGAAAACTGAGCTAAGCCGCAAAATGAAAAGGTACTGCTGACGCAGTGCTTTTTTTGTTGGCAATTGAAATGCCGGCGGCATAACGGGAAAAAAGCGGCGGCCGTGGCTTTGGCCATCGCCGGGCCGGCGCCGGGCTTAAGCTATCCGGCGATGCGCATGGCGCGAGAGGCGTTGAGTATGGCAATGAGCGCGACGCCGACGTCGCCGAAAACAGCCTCCCACATTGTCGCGGCTCCAAAAGCGCCGAGAAGAAGAAGCGCGCCTTTCACGCAAAGAGAAAATACGATGTTCTGCGTCACAATGCGCCGTGTTTTGCGGGAAATGCTCACCGCCGTAAGCAGTTTGTCCGGCTCGTCCGTCATCAGCACCACATCGGCGGCTTCAATGGCGGCGTCGGAGCCGGCTCCGCCCATCGCCACGCCGACGTCGGCCCGCGCGAGAACGGGCGCGTCGTTTATGCCGTCGCCCACAAACATCAGCGTTCCTTTTTTGTTTTTGCTCAGCCGCTCAAGCTCCTCCACCTTCTGATGCGGCAGCAGGCCGGTATGCACCTCGTCGATGCCAAGCTCTGCCGCAGCCGCTTCGCCTGCGTCTTTGCTGTCGCCCGTCAGCATCACCGTCTTTTTTACGCCGAGCTTTTTCAGCGCCGCGATGGTTCGGGCGCTACTCTGCCGAAGCGTATCGGCGATTGCCAGATATCCGGCAAAGCGCCCGTCTATCGCGACGTATACGACGGCGCCCGGTTCGTTTGCCTCGTCAAAAGCGATATTTTCACGCCTCATCAGCCGCGCGTTTCCCGCGAGAACCTTTTTGCCGTTCACGACCGCGCTGACGCCGAAACCCGCCTCCTCGCGGACGCCGGATATCAGCGATTCATCGATGCTGCCCGAAAAAGCGTTTTGAACGGAAACGGCGATGGGATGCGCAGAGCCGCGTTCCGCATGGGCGGCGTAATAAAGCAGCGTGTCCGGATCGTCCGAAACGATGCGCGAAAGCCTGAATACGCCCTGCGTGAGCGTGCCCGTCTTGTCGAAGACGGCTGTTTCCACGCGGCTCAGCGCTTCGAGCGCGCCGCCGCCCTTCATGAGTATGCCGTTTCTTGACGCACCGCCGATGCCGCCGAAGAACCCGAGCGGTATCGACACGACGAGTGCGCACGGGCATGAGACGACGAGAAAGACGAGCGCCCTGTTGACCCAGTCCGAAAGCGTCGCACTCTTGATGAACAGCGGAGGGATAAACGCGAGAACCGCCGCCGCAAGGACCACGGCTGGCGTATAGCGGCGCGAAAACCGCGTGATGAACGCTTCTGAGGGCGCTTTTCTGCTGTTTTGAACCAAATCGAGTATTTTGGAAACCGTGGATTCACCGAACGGTTTCGTGACGACGATTGTCAGCAGGCCGTTCAAATTGACGCAGCCGGCCTGTACTATTGTTCCCACCTCCGCGTCGAGCGGCATGGATTCGCCCGTAAGCGCGGAAGTGTCTATCGAGGAGACGCCGCTTTTTACAACGCCGTCAAGCGGTATTTTCTCACCGGGGCGCACGGCGATGATATCGCCGACGCAGACTTCTTCGGGAGAGACGCGGCGCAGGCCGTCTGCGGTCTGAAGATTCGCATAATCGGGGCGGATATCCATCAGCTTGGCGATGGATCGGCGCGAACGGCCGACCGCTGCTTCCTGCAGCAGCTCGCCGATCTGATAGAAAAGCATCACGGCGACGCCCTCGGGATATTCACCGATGATGAATGCGCTGACCGTCGCGAGGCTCATTAAAAAGTTCTCGTCAAAAAGTCTGCCCTTCGCCAGGTTTTTCAGTGCGCGAAGGACCACTTTGCCGCCGATCATAAGGTAAGAACAGATATACAAAACAAGCGGCAGTATACTCCCTTCGCCCAAAAACAACGCCGCCGCAAACAGCGCCGTGCCGAGCGAAAGCGAAGCGTAAAAAACGCTTTTCCGGAAACGCGGGGCGGAGGGCTGCTGATTGCGCGAATAAGTGAGTTGGATATCGGGCTCGATTTCCCGCGCGACATTTCCGGCCTCCCGCATGATGCGTGGTTCATCCTGACCGGCGTGCGTTTCCACCATGAGCCGCTGTGTGACCAAATCCACAGATGCGCTTTTGACGCCGTCGATTTTTGCCGCCGCTTCTTCTATTTTCCGAGCGCAGACCGCGCAGGTGAGCCCCCGCAGGTATATGACGCGCTGTGTGCTTTTGCTTGCCGGTTGCATCAGTATCTCTGCCCCTTTACAAATAGTGAACATTTGAACAAACATTCAAATGATATGATTATTTTATGCCTGTTCGGCCGATAAGTCAATAGGCTGGCTTCTGTTTTTTGATCTCAGTACAAATCATCTCACTCTAATTAATAACAAAATGTTGACATTATATGAGGATAAGTATAATAATAGAAATGTGTAAAATAATATGAAATCATGCGTTGATTACGAAAAAAAGCCGATGATGAACATTAGGATTATGAACAATTGGGATAATGATATCAATCAATATTATCTGTTTCAAACAGGGTATGAAATTAATGGCTAGATTGGGTCTTGGATAGCTGCAAAAATAACGAAATGATAGGAGGGATATTAATGAAAAAGATAATTTCTTTGGCGTTATGTATTGTGTGCTTATCCTTGCTGTTTTCAGCTTGTTATATTCGGGAGCTGGATACAACAAAATATTATGAATATTATCCTTTAGAATCCGATACCACTTATGAAGAACTCTTATCCTCTTCTAAAGATTTAGGGCAAAAATGGGGATTTGCAAACGATTGGTCAATTTATATGGGCAAAGAAAAAATGGCGGATGATGTTATCATGCCAAAAGATTTGTACAAAGCCGCACTCGAAGACCTTGAGAAAATACTCGATGACAAAACACTTGTTGCCTTGCAGCAACCGAAAGATGTCAGCGACTTCACCGCATATGTTGAAAAATTATTGAATCAGCCTATTGGGCAAACTGTGCTTTCTGCGAGTTTTGGTACATTGGTGAATAATCAGATGAAGGACGATGATGTTTATCTCTCTCTTTTACGCTTGCAGATGCCTGATAAAACCAGAGCCTATATAATCGCTTGCTATAAGACAATTCAAGAAGTTGGTACAAAGAATTATGTCTGTTATTCTGAAGATCCGGATCTGATTGAAAGCATATGCGAATGGGGCGAAAAATATACAGTGGATTCAGCACAGAGCGGCGGTTTAGACCCTGAGCCTCGGGCAACATTGAAGCAATAAGAAGCGTCTTAAGCTATGGGCATCGGAAATGCTCGAGACTGCCGAAAAAATTGTGTCAACCTCCGTTGTCAGATGGAATAAAACAACGGAGGTTTTTTTGGAATGGTTAAAAGGGAAAAGAGCTATTGATATAGAGCAAGGATGAACCTTGAACCACTTGAAATGATCTGACTTTCGGAGAATACACAAGATTATCGGCGCTGCCTCGGGGTACCCCCATAACAAACAAAACAAAACCAAATGCCTTTGGTGAGGTGTGCAGGATATAACCTATGTTTGACGCCCGTACATCTGCTTTTTAATCTCAAAAAAAATTTCATTGACAAAAGACGTTGGATGCCGTATATATATTAAAGAACATTTAAAAAGAGGTTAAAAAAGTGTCCAGCCCGGCGGATATCAAGGAAATCAACAAAAAGCTTCTGCGCGCCTGTCTCAAAGAAAAACGTGAGGCGACCATATTGGCGCTGTCGCTGATGACGGAATTGAGCGTGGTCACAGTCAAATCCCTGCTTGGAGAGATGATCGGGCAGGGGGAGGTGTTTCTAGGGGGGACGATGCCGTCAACAGGCGGCCGGCCATCCCGTCGGTATGCATACAACGGGGATTACCGCCACGCGGTGGCGGTTTACGGGTATCAAAGGCAAAGCCGGAACCTGCTGCGCGCAATGGTTGTGAACCTGTTCGGCGAGATTGTTTATCGAAAAGAATCGGTGGAAGACAAAGTGGATACGGCGGTCATATCCGCTTTGACAGACGATGCCGTCAGCGCCTTTCCGACGGCTTCCGTTTTATGTCTTGGCTTGCCCGGTGTTGAAACAGACGGGGAAATTGTGATCAACGATTACAGAGAACTCATCGGCGCGGGGCTGCTGCCGTATTTGCAGGAACGATATAAAATGCCGGTTTATTTTATGAATGATGTCAACGCGGCCGTTAAGGGCCGATACGGCAGGCACCCCGATGCAAGCTGTGAATGCCTTGCGGGCGTCTATTTTCCGAGAATATACCGCCCGGGCGCCGGGCTGGTGATGCACGGCAAGGTGTATGAGGGTGCGAAGCATTTCGCGGGAGAGATCGGCCATCTGCCGCCTGGCGTCGAATGGCTGAAGCTCGATTACTCGAATCCCGAAGAGGTCGCGGAAGCCGTTTCCCAGCTGCTGAGCCTGTATTGCCGCATTGTCGCGCCAAACCGGTTCGTGCTGTACGGGGATTTTTTTACGGACGGCAGCGCGGATGTCATCAGGAAGCGCACGGAAGCGCTTTTGAACGGCCAGTTTGAAGTGAATGTGACTGTGTCGGAACGGTTCGAAGAGGACTTTGAGTGCGGAATGGCCGGAATGGCGCTTGAACGGCTTAACGAAAGAATATTTGCATAAAGGCGGTAAAATCATGGCGGTATTACTGGCGATCATCTATGTGTCCTTTGTCAGCCTTGGCCTGCCGGACGGATTGCTCGGTTCGGCATGGCCGGTGATGAGCGGCGATTTTGGCGTGCCCGTCGCCATCGCGGGGGTCGTGTCTATGTTTGTGGCGGGAGGGACGATCGTTTCGAGCCTTTGCAGCAGCAGTGTTATCCGGCGCTACGGTACGGGCATGGTCACGGCTGTCAGCACGCTGCTCACGGCGCTCGCGATGATGGGTATCGCCCTGTCGGACAGCTTCGTTTTGCTGTGCCTGTTCGCGTTGCCGCTGGGGCTTGGCGCGGGGTCTGTGGATACGGCGCTCAATAACTTTGTCGCGCTGCATTATAAAGCGCATCATATGAACTGGCTGCATTGCTTTTGGGGCCTTGGCGCGTCGGCGGGGCCTTTGATCATGTCGCTGTATCTTGCGGGAAAGGGCGGCTGGAAGCTCGGATATTGGACGGTGGGCGGTATACAGGCGCTGCTTGTGGCGGGCCTGTTTGCCGCTCTGCCGCTGTGGAGAAAAGCGGAAAGCGGCTGCAACGGTGAATCCGGTGCGGAGAAAACCCCCATTTTTACAGCGATAAAAACACGCGGCGTCAAATCGGCCATGCTCTGTTTTTTCGCTTACTGCGCGCTCGAATCCGCAACAGGGCTTTGGGGCAGCAGCTACCTCGTCGGCGTCAGAGGCCTTTCGCCCGACGTTGCGGCCCAATGGGTATCGCTTTTTTATATCGGGATTACCGCCGGGCGTTTCATTGCGGGGTTTATTTCGTTCAAGCTGAGCAACATACTGATGATTCGGCTGGGCGCGGCCCTTTTGCTGGGAGGTCTGCTGGCGGTGCTGATACTCGGCAACGATACGGTCCAAATCGGGTTTGCGATGATCGGCCTTGGCTGCGCGCCGATTTTTCCGGGGATGATTCACGAAACGCCGGTGCGCTTCGGCAGCGCCGATTCCCAAAAAGTTGTAGGGCTGCAGATGGCGAGCGCTTACGCGGGCGGCACGTTTATTCCGCCGCTTTTCGGCGCGGTCGCGGGGCTTTTTGGCATATGGCTGTTTCCCTTTTATCTTCTTGCGATGCTTGCGCTGTTTGCCGCTGTGTTTGAAAACCTGAACCGTCTGACCGTAAAACGGCCGGTAATCAATGCCGAGAGCCGTCAATGAATTTCAATTTTTGACATGCGGGTGATTGATTTTACCCAAAATTATCATAATAATTGCATTTTCTTAATGCTTTCCGGCTGTTTTTTGTGCATATTGAAAATATGAAAAGCAGCGTAAGACGGGCATACGGAGGCCATATGAAAAACCGGCCTGAAGGGGGCGTACCGCGGATTTTAAGCGAAAAGCTGCGCGAGATCATCGAAAATGCAGGCGTCACATCCGTTTTTCAGCCGATCGTGTCGTTAAGGGACGGCAGCGTGCTCGGATATGAGGCGCTCAGCAGAGGACCGAAGGGCTCGGCGCTTGAGAGCCCGGAGGCGCTGTTTTGCGTGGCGGAGGAAACCAGAAACCTGTGGGAGCTTGAGAAGCTCTGCCGCACGAAGGCGCTTCACGCAATTCAGATGTCCAAGACAAACGCCACGCTTTTTCTTAATGTCAATCCCAACGTGATCGAGGACGAGAAGTTTCGGAAGGGCTTTACGAAGGAATATCTCAAGCAGTTTGATATCGATCCCAAGAACATCATTTTTGAAATTACCGAACGCAGCGCAATATCCAATATCAAAGAGTTCCGAAAGATCATTGAGAATTACAAAGAGCAGGATTACAAGATCGCAATCGACGACGCTGGCGCCGGCTATTCGGGCCTCAATCTGATTTCAGACGTGCGTCCGCACTACCTGAAGCTTGATATCCACCTGATACGCGGTATCGATAAAGACAGCGTCAAACAGGCGCTTGTGAAAAGCATGTATGAATTTTCAAAGATTACGGGCACCTATCTCATCGCGGAGGGCATCGAAACGCGCGCCGAATTGCAGACGCTTATCAATATCGGCGTCCATTACGGCCAAGGGTATTATATCAAGCGGCCCGACGCTGCGGTGAGCGGCATCAACCCGCAGGTCGCGGAAACGATTGAACAGATGAACGCCCAGAAAAACCATCTGTTCGGATACAACCTCTCCGAGGTATATATCGGCAATCTTTGTGTGCCTGCGGTTTCGGTCAACGAATCCGTATTGATATCCGAAGCGTATGAAATGCTGAACAAGATGCCCGAGTCGCCGGGCTTCTGCGTCACGCGGGACGGCGTCGTGAAGGGTGTGGTCACGCGCGACACGGTCAATTCGGCGGTGGCGGGCGTATACGGCTATAGCCTTTATTCCCGCCGGACGATCGCGGCGATCATGGATACCGACTTTTTGAAGGTCGATTACAAAACGCCGGTCAATACGGTGGGACGGCTCGCGATGTCGAGGCCTGACAGCAAGGTTTACGATTTTATTACGGTGGTTTCGGAAGACAAGTACTGCGGCATTGTCACCATCAAGGACCTGCTCAATAAAACGATCGAGATAGAGGTGAGCAACGCGACGCAGCTCAACCCGCTCACATCGCTGCCCGGCAACATACTCATCGAGAAAGCGCTTTACAGCGTGCTGAGCTCGGCCGATACCTATTGCGTCGTGTATTTCGATATCGACAACTTCAAGGCGTATAACGATCTGTACGGCTTCGAAAACGGCGACCGTGTAATCAAAAATCTGGCCGATATTATTACAGAGACGGTTCCCGCCTCCTGCTTCGTGGGGCATGTGGGCGGCGACGATTTTGTGGCGATTGTCCGGCATGAGGATGCCGACGGCATCTGTACGCGGATACTTGACCGGTTTGACCGGTCCATCAAAGATTATTACAGTGAGGACGATTTAAAAAACGGCTATATCATCGCGAAAAACCGGCTGGGGCTTGAAGAGCAGTTTCCGCTCATATCGCTTTCGATCGGCGGCGTATGCGTCTGGGAAAAACGGTTTGCTAATGTTTTTGAGCTGTCCGCGGAGTCAAGCCGCATCAAGAAGGAATGCAAGTTGATTGCCGGCAGCGCGTACATGATCGCATAGGGTTTCTCTTCACATATCACTTTTCAAACAGGGGCGCTTTATGCCCTTGTTTGTCATTCCGGAATGATTGACAAGCCCGCCGCATAAGACTATATTGGAATATGAAAATGAAAACCGTTTTCATATTGGAGGCGCGGACATGGGCGGCAAATGCAAATACACGACGCGGCAGGGAGAGCTGATTCTATCCTGTCTAAAAAACCACAGCGGCGAGCATGTGACGGCGGAAACGCTGTTCGCGCTTTTGAAGGCGCAGGGCGCTTCGGTGGGGCAGACGACGGTTTACCGCAATCTTGACAAGCTGGTGAAGGAAGGCGCCGTGCTCAAATATTCCGGAGCGGACGGACAGGGCGCGTGCTATCAGTATATGCCGGACGGTCATGACTGCGCCACGCATTATCATCTGGTGTGTGCGCAGTGCGGGCAGATGATCCATCTGCAATGCGAATATCTCGATGAAATGACGGCGCATCTTCTGAAGCATCACGCGTTCAGCATGGATAAGTTTAAAACGGTGATATACGGTCTGTGCAAAAAATGCGAGACAAAAGCCGAAAACGACAAAGACAAGGGGCATAACGCTTCATCCTCGTCTTAGAATCTGACTTTTGACGGGGTATGTTTTGGAAAACACATGTAAACGGAGATGATCAAATTGAAGAAGATTATTCCATTGATATTGTGCGCGGCGCTGGCGCTGACGCTGCTGGGCTGTGCGCCCGCAAGCGTGCCGGCCGGCGGCAAGGCGCTGAGCATCGTCACGACGATTTTCCCGCCGTATGATTTTGCGCGCGCGGTGACGGGCGGCAGCGCCGAAGTGACGATGCTGATCGACCCGGGTGCGGAGGTGCATACGTTTGACCCGACGCCCGACGACATCATCAAGATTCAGAACGCCGATGTGTTTATCTATATCGGCGGTGAAAACGACGCATGGGTCGAGCAGGTGCTTGAGCCGATGGACACGAGCCACAAAACCATTCTCAGGCTGATGGACGCCGTGACGCCTGTGGAGGAAGAAACGGTGGAAGGCATGCAGAGCGGGCATGAAGACGAAGAAGAAGAAGACCACGCTCAAGAGGAAGGACCCGAATATGACGAGCATATTTGGACGTCGCCGAAAAATGCCGTAAGCATGATCGATTATATCGCGAAGGCGCTGGAAAAGGCCGACGGCGCCAATGCCGAAGCATACAGAAAAAACGCGGCCGAATATATCGCACAGATCGAACGCGTAGACAAGGATATCAAAGCCGTTGCTGACGCCTCGCAGACGAAAATGCTTGTTGTGGCGGACCGGTTTCCGTTCCGCTATTTTACGGATGAATTCGGGCTTGATTATCGCGCCGCGTTCAGCGGCTGCAGCAGCGAATCGGAGGTAAGCGCGGGAACGCTGGCTTATCTCATCGATACGGTCAAGCAAAACGGCATCAAGACGGTCTTTTACATCGAAATGAGCAACCAAGCGGTGGCCAAAGCCGTTTGTGAGCAGACGGGCGCGCAGATGCTGCTGCTCCATTCGTGCCACAACGTCACAAAGGACGACTTTGAATCGGGCGTGACATATCTGAGGCTGATGGAAGGCAACCTTGAGAACCTTAAGGAAGGGCTTCAGTAAGCATGGCGCTGATTTCTTGTGAAAACGTCACGATGAAATACGACGGGCAGACCGCTGTGGACAATGTCAGCTTCAGGGTGGAGCCCGGCGATTATCTGTGCATTGTGGGGGAAAACGGGAGCGGCAAGAGCACGCTGGTAAAGGGGCTTCTGGGTCTTTTAAAGCCTGTATCCGGAAAAATCGTATTCGACGGCGTCGAAAGCAGCGAGATCGGGTATCTGCCGCAGCAGACGATGGCGCAGAAGGATTTTCCGGCGAGCGTTTATGAGGTGGTGCTTTCGGGCTGCCGGAGCCGCATGTTTTACGGCAAAGAGGCCAAACGCCGTGCGCTTATGAATATGGAGCGCCTTGATATCGGTTCCTTGAAAAACAAGTGCTACCGCGAGCTTTCGGGCGGCCAGCAGCAGCGGGTGCTGCTGGCGCGTGCGCTGTGCGCCACGGAAAAGCTTCTGCTGCTCGACGAGCCGGCTGCGGGGCTGGACCCCGTAATTACGGCAGAGCTGTATGCACTGATCGCGGAGCTTAACGAAAGCGGCATCACCATTATCATGGTTTCGCATGATATCCAAAACGCCGTCCGGTACGGCAGCCGCATATTGCATATGGCGATGCACGGCGCGTTTTTCGGCACCACGGGCGATTACCTTAAATCGGAAGAAGGCCGCCGCATGACGGGGGGCATTGAGGATGTTTGATTTCCTGACGTCGCTTTTTTCTTATGCTTTTATCACACGCGCGCTGATTGTGGGCGTGCTCGTGGCGCTTTGCGCCGCACTGCTGGGCGTCAGCCTTGTGCTCAAACGCTATTCGATGATTGGCGACGGGCTGTCTCACGTCGGGTTCGGCGCGCTGTCGGTGTCGCTTGCGCTGGGCGTTGCGCCGCTTGAGGTTTCTCTGCCGGTGGTGGCGCTCGCGGCGTTTCTGCTGATGCGGCTGGGGGAAAACAGCATGATAAAAGGGGATGCGGCGATCGCGATTATATCGAGCAGCGCCATCGCGATCGGCATCATCGTGGTATCGCTCACGACGGGAATGAATGTGGACGTATACAATTACATGTTCGGCAGCATACTCGCGATGAGCGAAAGCGACGTGATGCTGAGCGTTCTCGTTTCGGCGGTTGTGCTGACGCTTTATGCGCTGTTTTACAATAAAATATTCGCGGTGACGTTTGACGAGAGCTTTGCACGGGCCATAGGCATACGGGCCGGACGGTATAATATGCTTGTGGCGATGCTGACCGCGCTGATCATCGTTGTGGGCATGCGCATGATGGGCGCGCTGCTGATTTCCAGTCTCATCATTTTCCCCGCGGTAACCTCGATGCGCGTGTTCAAAAGCTTCAAGAGCGTCGTCATCTGTTCCGCGGCGGTGTCGGTCTTCTGTTTCGTTGCCGGCATTGTGATTTCGTTTGCATGGTCGGTACCTGCGGGCGCGGCGGTGGTGGCCGTCAACTTGACGGTATTTTTCCTGTTCTGCGCCGTCAAAAGGGTGCTGATGGGCCGTTTATAAAGGTATTTCAGTGCGGCAGGCGTAAAGAAAGAGGCTCCCGACTAGGAAGCCCCTTTCAGAAAAGAAGGAAAGATGTAATGAAAAAGCTTTTTAGCTATTTTGCGGCGCTCAGCGTGACGCTGAGCTCAAAGGCTTCGCCGCCGCGTTCAACAGTGATGCCGACGGTGTCTTCCGGAACATGGCTGTATAAACGGGTGCGGAATTCAAGTATCGTATTCACTTCTATGCCGTCCACCTTCGTGATGATATCACCTGTGCGAAGCCCTTTGGCATAAGCGTCCGAAGACGTATCGATATCGGAGATATAAACGCCGTGGTCGATTGTGAGATTGGCGCTGTCGTAATATGAAAGCAGCTCCGAATCAATGACCGAAACGCCGAGCTGTGCCTGGGAGAAGGTTCCCGTGTTGATGATCTGCTCGATGATGGGTTTCGCCGCGTTGATCGGGATGGCAAAGCCCATGCCTTCTCCGTCCGAAAGCTTATACGTATTGATGCCGATGACTTCTCCGCTGATATTGAGCAGCGGGCCGCCGCTGTTGCCCGAATTGATGGCGGCGTCCGTCTGGATCAGGTTTTCGGCGATCTGCGTGCGGCTTAAGAGTATGCTTCTGTTAAGCGCGCTCACAATGCCTGCTGTCACGGACCGTTCATATTCGAGGCCCAGCGGGTTGCCGATCGCGATTGCCACCTCGCCGACGCTGACATCGTCCGAATCCCCAAGCGACGCCGCCTGAAGCCCCGTCGCGTCGATTTTGATGACGGCAAGATCCATATCTTCGTTGGCATAAAGAACCGACGCGTTATACTCGCTGCCGTCCATCAGAGTGACGGTGATGGATTTCGGGTTTGAAGACACGACATGCTGGTTTGTCAGTATCAGCCCGTTGCTGCTCACGATGACGCCGGTGCCGACGCCTTCCACCTCCGCGGATTGACGAAACCCCATCACGTTTTCGATCGTCCGCACGCCCACCACCGACGGCATCATCGTCTGCGCCACATTCTGTACGGCTGTGGAATAGTCCAGATTCGTCACATTCAAAGATGTCTGCTGGACGCTTGAGCCCTGTTTTGTGCCGATCTGCGCGCTCGCGCTTGTTTCGGATGCGGCCTGGTCGGTATAAGCCTCGGCCGATTCACTCAAAGCGTTTATGCGGCTTTCCATATACAGCGCCGCGGCGCCGCCCCCCAAAGCCGAGCCAAGAAGCGCTCCCACAAGCACGAGCGCGAATACCCGCCGGCCTGACCTGGTTTTTTTCGGTGGTGTATTCTGATGCTGCCGGCCGCCGAACGGGAGATTGCCCTGGCAGTCCGTTGTCGTATAACCTTGATAATCATTCATAGCCGATAACCTCCTTTAGTATCTGGCCATATACTAACGCGCGTATATAACGGTTGTATGTCGTGTATGTAAACCGTTTATGAATAATCACATCTGAAAAAAGGCCTGCGGGTTTGCCGATGCGGAAAACGGGCGGTATATCGTGTTCGTCTGGAAAAAGGTGAAAGGAATATGGAGTTTTCTTTTGTTTTCGGCGGCAATTGTGAAATTTCTATTAACAACGCTTCCTCCGTGTGCTATGATGACCTGTGAATATGATAACAAGGAGGATATTATGACAGGGGATCAGATACAGATACTGGCCGCGATGGGCCTGTATATGGTCGCGATGCTCGTTGTGGGCGGGTTGTACGCCAAAAGCAACAACAGCACCAGCGATTACCTGCTGGGCGGCAGAAAGCTTGGGCCGTGGGTGACCGCGATGAGCGCCGAAGCGTCGGATATGTCCGGATGGCTGCTGATGGGGCTGCCGGGCGTGGCATACGCGACAGGTTTATGCGAGCCGTTTTGGACGGCGGTGGGACTTGCGCTGGGCACATACTTAAACTGGCTGTTTGTGGCAAAACGCCTTCGCAAATACACAAAGGTGGCGGGCAATGCCATCACGCTGCCCGATTATTTCTCTAACCGTTTCAGAGACAAGCACAAGATACTGATGAGCATTGCGGCCGTTCTTATCTTATTATTCTTCGTCATATATTTGGGTTCGGGATTTGCCGCGATGGGCAAGCTTTTTCAATCCCTGTTCGGCCTTGACTATACGCTGATGATGATCATCAGCGCACTTGTGATTATTGCCTATTCGGTGGTCGGCGGTTTTCTCGCGGTTTGCACCACGGATTTGATTCAGGGCATTCTGATGTTCTTCGCGCTGCTCGCGATCGTGATTTTCGGTTACGCGGCGGCGGGAGGCGGCGAACGGATGGTTGCCGGTCTTTCCGGACTCAACGGGTATTTCAGCATTTGGGGCGTCCACGATCCGGCTGCCAACGCAATGAAACCATGGGATGCGCTGACGATCGTTTCGACGCTTGCATGGGGCCTTGGGTATTTCGGTATTCCGCATATTCTGCTGCGTTTTATGGCCATCCGGAAGGTCAAGCAAATCAGGCAGTCCCGCCGCATCGCGACGGTATGGGTGCTTATCTCTCTGACTGCCGCGATATTGATCGGCATGCTCGGCCGTTCGCTGCTGGGCGGCACGCTGCTGGACGGCAAATCGGAAACGGTGTTTTCCGCGCTTGCCACCACGCTGTTTCCGGCGTTTATAGCGGGCATACTCGTTTCCGGCATACTCGCCTCAACGATGAGCACGTCCGACAGCCAGCTTCTGGCGGCGGCTTCGGTGATATCAAAAAACTTCTTCCACGGGCTTATCAAGAAGGATGCTACGGACAAGCAAATACTGGCGGTTTCCAAAGGTACGGTCATCGGCGCGGCGCTGATCGGCATACTGTTTGCGCTCGATGAAAACAGCACGGTGTTCGGCATTGTGTCTTACGCATGGGCGGGCTTCGGCGCGACGTTCGGGCCGCTTGTGATCCTTTCGCTTTTCTGGAGGCGCATGAACAAGTGGGGGGCTTTGGCCGGCATGATCGGCGGAGCGGCAACCGTGATCATATGGAAAGAAGTGCTGCGTCCGCATTTCAAAGGCGTGTTCTGCATCTATGAACTGCTTCCCGGGTTTATCGTCGCGATGGCTGCCATTGTGGTGGCAAGCCTTTTGACGGAAGCGCCTTCACAGGAGATACTCGACGAATTTGATTCGGTCAGGACGGCGGACGTGGACGAATAGAAAAAACGGCAATCGCAGTTTGGATGAAGCGGCTGAAAGGATGTCTTTCGGCCGTTTTTATTTTGAATTCATGCCTTTGCATACAATTAACATAAAATAAACGAAAGCTTTACACGACCGGCTCCGTATCGGGTTTCAAAGCGCTCCTGATGCTGATAAATATATCGGCGCGATTGATCAGCACGCGCATGTGTCGTTTGCATAAAAGGAAAACAAAAATCGTTTTTCCTTAAAATATTGAAAAATTTAACGAGGTGAAACACGTGAAGCTGGGCTCGAAGATTCTTTCTTTTGTCGTCGCCATAGTGGCGGCGGCTGTATTGATGGTTTCTGTTTTGGTGATGCGGGAAAACGAGGATTATCATAACCAGACAAACCGAAAAAACGTGGAAATGGGTGTGGATGCGCTGCAAAGCGAGATCGGAAACATATCGGACAAGGTGAAATATTGCGCCGAACTGCTGGCAAAGGACAACTCACTGATTGTGGCTGTGGAATATGTGAATTTTCTGACACTGAAAGCGATACTGAACGATATCAATGCCGAGCTGGCGCTTGATGCCATCACCGTCACGGACAAAGACGGCGACGTGCTCATCCGGCACCAAGACCCGGATAAAAGGGGCGATAACATCGGTGCTGAGCCTGACGTTCAAATGGCGCTTGCGGGAGACGTTTCGCTGACGATGGATAAAGGCTCGGATTCGGAAATGACAATACGCGCGGCGGCCCCGATCGAAAACCAGCGAGGTGATATTATCGGCACGGTTGTGACGGGCTGTTCATTGAAAAACGCGCCGTTTCTTCAGTCTTTAAAAAAGGGTCACGGCATGGAGTTCTTTGTTTTCTCAGGCGATCGGCAGATAAGCTCAACGCTTTCCCGGAATGGAACGGGAGATATGGATAAGGCCGTTCGCGCCGCCGTGATTGAACGGGGTGAAGAGTATTTCGGAGAATCCGTTTTCTTCGGTGAGCCGTATATTGCGCGGTATATTCCGCTGAAGGACATGAGCGGCAGTATTGTCGGTGCGCTGGCGGGAGCGATGTCTTTGAAAGACGTCAACGAGGCGATGCGGAAAACCATATTGCATGCGGCGATAGTCGCCGCCGCCGTTATCATCGTCAGTGTGTGTATTCTTCTTATATATGTCCGTTATGGTATCCGAAAGCCGATGCTTGCGCTGGCGGATGCAGCGGCTGCGCTTGCGAACGGGCATTTAAACGTGATGGTGCAAGAGCGCAAGCGCAAAGACGAGATCGGCATGCTGAGGACAGCGATTTTGCAAGTGGTGCAAAAAATCGGCGGGCTTATTCGCGAAGTCGAAAAGATAGAGGGAGAAAACGCTCAAGGCAATCTGCTTGCACGCGCCGATGAAAGCGCTTACGAAGGGGAATACGGCACGCTGATTGAAGGCTACAACAAAACGGTGAACACGCTGGTGGGGTATTTGGATAAGCTGCCGCTGCCGGTGCTTGTGCTCGATAAGTCGTTTTCGGTCCGTTACATCAACGAAAACGGGGCGGCGATGCTCGGAAGTACGGTGCTTGAGCTCACAGGGCGCAAATGCCACGAACTGTTCCGTACGGAAGACTGCTTAACGGGCCAATGCGTGTGTTTCAAAGCGATGGACAGCGGCTGTCAGCAGGAAGGCGAGACGACAGCGCATTTGGCAAACGGGACGGTGCTCAAGATTCGCTATATGGGCATTCCCATCAGAAAAGACGGCGAAGTGGTGGGGGCGCTTGAAGCCGTCACCGATCTGACACAGATCAAAAGAGCATACGACGAGGCGGAACGGCATGCGGAAACGCTGACCGTGCTGCTCGAGAAAATTGACGAAGCGGCCGGCCTTGTGGAGACCAGCGCAAGGCAGGTGTCGGACGGAAGCCAGATGCTTTCGCAGGGCGCGGCGGAGCAGGCGGCGGCGATACAGCAGCTTTTAGCGGCCACAGCCGAAATTTCGCGGCAGACAAAAGACAACG
This sequence comes from Clostridiales bacterium, assembly GCA_029265435.1. GTDB lineage: Bacteria > Bacillota > Clostridia > Christensenellales > SZUA-584 > SZUA-584. The sequence goes on along the minus strand of JAJUJH010000002.1, from coordinate 4,570 downwards.
CGGGCAACTCCGAAAAAGCCAGCGCAGCCGCAGATAAAACGCGTTGCGATACGGCGGCGATCGACGAGAAGATGGGGCATATGTTAAGAGCGATGGATGAGATAAACGCCGCGTCTCACAATATCTCAAAGATCATCAAGACGATTGACGATATTGCTTTTCAGACGAATATACTGGCGCTCAATGCGGCGGTGGAAGCGGCGCGGGCAGGTGCGAACGGCAAAGGGTTTGCGGTGGTGGCGGATGAGGTGCGCAGTCTTGCCGCCAAAAGCGCGGCGGCGGCGAAGGAAACCGAGGGGCTCATTCGGGCGTCATTAAGCGCTGTGGCGCAAGGTTCAAAGCTGGCGGAGGATACCGCACAGACGCTCAAATCGGTCGTTGAAGGGATAGGGAGGTCGGCGGCGCTGATGGACGAGGTGGCTGCGGCGTCCAAACGGCAGTCGCTGGACATACTGCAAGTTGAGAAAGGCATCGAGCGGGTGTCGGTCGTGATACAGAACATAACCGCAACGGCCGAGGAAAGCGCGGCGGCGAGTGAAGAGCTTTCGGGGCAGGCCGAGGTGCTGGCGGAGCTTGCGCACAGTCACCACAAGCCTTGCGAGGCAGCCGGCGCTGCCTTGGAAACGCGGATACTGCCGGATTAGCCTGACGGAAAAGGGACGGAAAACGTGAGGCAGCCGGCTTCCTCTGTTGCTTTAGGAGCGCCGGCTGCAAGCGGCCGTCTGCGGCATGCACGCTGGTTTATGATGGTTCAAGGATTGTCTTTGAAGGCCGGATCATGCTCCAGGCTGATTGCGTATGCCTGAACAATACCTCTGTCGCCTGTAAAGTGCACATTAACCGTATCTTCGCCGGGATTGAGCAGTGTGCGTTTTACAGCGGCATTGCCCTCAAAATCGACACTGTTTTCTTCCAGTATCAGATAGGCCGTATCGGCGCATATTCGTATGGATTCGGGGATGCCGCCTTGGGTGATATCCGTTTTGGCGACGACCCTGTCGCTCGCGTCCATCTGCTTGAGTACGATATGCTTATTGGTATTCATTGCCTGCACATTGATTTTGATATTGATGGTACGCGACTTTAGCTTACCGTCCACAGTCTCTGTTTTTGTTTCGGAAAGCGCTGTGGAGCCGCCTGAGTCTGCCGTCTGAAGAGTGCCGAAGCTCATTCCCTCACCGCTTTCCATATAAATTCTGCCGTCGGGCGTCTGATAAACGGGATTGGCATAAACACAACAGGAAGCGTGAACATCGAAATATATTGTGCCGCTCAAATCAATGGTGTCATCAGAAACAGATAAGTTCCCTTCTTGTATCTCGTCATCGATCACAGAGCGCAGGCAGTCGGAACCCCCTTCGCCTGTTGTGACAGTGAAGAAGCGAAAACCGGAGATGCCATTGAAAGTATAATCGGCAGTGCCGTTTGGGTCCTCATGTTTTTCGGCGTATATGGGCTGTTCGGCAAAGCTGATGCGGCTCGGATCGCCATTCCAGTCGGCCGGCAATTCAGTACTGCTGAGAGTGGTGTCCACATAGTCCAGCGTGATAAACACGCCGCAAAGTTTGTCCTGGCTGCGGCTGTCAGAATCGTCGGCAACGGCGAGCTGGCAGCCCCCGAAAGGAAGCAGTATCCATATAAGCAGTAAAGCGAATATTGTTTTATTTCTCATCATCGTCCTCCAAATGTCCGTCGAATTTCAGAATATCGCCAACATCGCAGTTCAGATAGTAACAGATTTTATTGACCGTTCCGAAACGTACGCCCTTGGCCTTGCCGCTTCGCAGTATCGATAGGTTCGCTTCGGTGATATTGACGAGCGCGCAGAGTTCTTTGGCGGTCATGCCGCGCATGCGAAGCATTTCGTCCAAATGGATCCGAATCGCCATGAATACGCCCCCCCCGTCAGATGAACAGCCGGTTGTCCTGCGCGAGTTGGCCGCTTGCGGCAAAGAAACGCGTCATCAGCATGGCCCCCAGCGCAACGATCAGCGAATCGACCGGCAAAGATGCGGTAAAGCTGAGCGAAACGAGCACCCCCGCAAAAACAATCTGCGCAATGTTGACAGCGAGCGTGCTAAGCACGATGGTGATGACCGCCGTTTTACTGAACGCGGCGAGTTGATTGGCGGCGTTGATTGCGCCAACACCGAAACGGTCGGCGCGAAGATGCGTGCAGAGCGTCATCGCAAGAAGGAATATGCCGATCTCCATGACGGCTGGAACTTGCGATGCGAGATAACGAAACACTAAAAAGGCATATGTAAAGCCCAGCGATACGTTTGGGCCGGTATTTCCGCTTTGCACAGCAATGATTTTTGCTTTCAAATCGCCGACGCCGATATAGCCGACGCCGAATACAATGACCGCAGCGGTGAAGGCAAGCAGCAGGCGCATCGTTTTCAGCAGCGATTCCGTGGCCGCGCTGTCGGACCGTCGCAGCAGCCTGATAACGATATATCCGAACAGTATGGAATACCATGTGCCGCCGAATGCCGCCTTGGCATAGTCGGCATTGATAAAACTGGGGGTCATGCTCAAAAGCCCCGGATTGACCATCATGTACATCATATAAAACGAAAAAGCGCTCAATATGAACAGCAGCCAGTCTTCGCCTTTTTGCGTATGCCTTTTGGCATGCAAGCCGACCGGCACGAGCGGCAGCGCGCAAAGACAAATGTAAAGCAGAACGGCAAAAACATTGCCGGCTTTGCCCGACAGCGACAGGGTGCGCAGCAACAGGCCGAAAAGCGCAAAAGGGAACGGCGCAACAGCCAGATATCCCGTATTGTCCGAAACGGGAAAAGCAAGCGCCGCTGCGGCGCATACGACAGCCTCCGCCATGAGAATCCATATCAGCGTTTTCTCTTTCATAAGCCAACCCTCGAAAATTATTGTCTTATGATAATTATAAACGCAAAATTATTGTGTGTCAATAATTAATGGATAAAACAGTTAATAAAACGAACGGAAAACTAACGGCGCAGAACGCCGGTATGGTTAACAGAAAGGCTACAATCCCAAATCGTCACAAGAATCATCTTCGGCAGGCGCGGGATCGGGCTGGTTCTTCTTGATAAAAGCGAAAATACCGGCAACGATGAAGCATATGCCCGATGGGATGCCTCCGATGCTTATGATTCCGCATATTGCCGCGGCGATGAACATGATGCCCGATACAAGGCCCCTGCGGCTGAGAGCCAGCGAACCCGCAGCGCCGAAAGCCGCCGAGACGAACAGCAGCGCGGCCAGAGCCGGTTTCCATGTGACAATGAACTCTATGATGTGATCGCAGTTTAGCGCATCCTTGAGCCCCGGGTATTCCATGATGGCTTCGACGTTCAGCGTCAGTACCCCCAAATATAAGCTGACAAAGCTGCCCGTCACTCCCAAAGCGATGCCAGTTGTTTTCATAGCCTTTTCCCCAAACATGATACTTTTTATAGGTCATTATGATACTGCGTTTTAAAGCCGTTTGCAACTTATCCTATAACTCGGATCGCGTCAACCCACTGTAGGGAAATCAAATCACAGTATTACGATAAGCCAATCCCTTCAAAGCCATAAAGGTTGGTGTATATTGACCTGCCGCTAAAATGGGCAGGCGAATATTCTTCATTGCGGAATCAATTCTGCCCTGTACGTTAACTGCGGCGTCAGACAATATCTTTGGAGCTAAGCAATAAGAAGAGCCAGCATCCGGTTTCTTACGCTCATAGATAATAGGCGTCCCGTTTGCATCCATCACTCGGAGGGCCGCCATTTGCTCCAAGCCCGTAATGCTCCAGCCCATCGGCCTTGAACTGAGCCTGGCGGATAGAACATGACTGATATGTCCCTCAGCGCTGCAGCCCGGCGCGTCAGAAGCGCGTCCTTCTGCAATCTGGTCCCAATGAGATAACAAATAGCGCGCATCCTCTGCAAGCTGCTTCTGCTTGTTTTTTGTATCCGCTTTTTCGGCTGCATGTTCGTATAATATATTGATTTGCCCTTTTGTACCATGCTTCAATACCTGGCGTCCCCATCCTCTAAGATACGGCACTGACGCGGTTAAACTCATAAAACGTTTATTGACGTGATATCGGTCCAAAAGCCTCCGGCATTTGATCAGCCATTCTTCTCCCTTATCAATCCATTCAGCCCCGTCACCCGATAACCATATCCTCTCAAGCTTGTCTGTATCGTATTGCTCTTCGATGTATGTGGCGATGGTTTCCCACATATCATCTGTATTCCCGTCAATCGGCCATGTCAAATATCTGACGTGCCCCAACTGCGCGCGCTTTGTATCCGATATGTTGCCTTCATGGACGTAGACAAGACGGACCTGAACATTCTTGCCATTCTGCAGCGCCACATGGTCTTCATCCGCTTCAACGTACAACTCCCGGCATATGCGTTTTTTACCATCGCTTTGCATTGCGGACTGCACTTTCACATTGCCCACATAGTTGGCCACGCTGCTCTTGCTGACAGGCTTAGGCGCTGACTGCTTCCCGCTCTTCTGATATGATACATTCACAGCAGATAAGACAAGATCTTCGCGCACATCATCCCCGATCTGCTGATG
>JAJUJH010000126.1 GCA_029265435.1 Clostridiales bacterium | reverse complement strand
TTGCTGAAAATACACCGTTCTTCGCAAGATTCGACTGCGCCATCTCGCCGAAGCTGTCCTGCCCCACACAACCGAACATCTGGACGTCTCCGCCGACTCGGGCTATCGCGACGGCCTGATTAGCGCCTTTCCCTCCGGGGATTACCTGAAAATCTCTCCCGATGACCGTTTCTCCCTTTTGAGGCATTATGTCGGAAAAAACGACCAAGTCCATATTAATGCTGCCCACAACTGAAATTTTCGCCATGTTTACCTCGTTTTTATGATGTCTTTAATATTTTTATTGCCTCGTTCCAATCGTTCCCATCGGCTTGAATATTAAACGTTTTTCTGTGGATTTCTTGTTGTGTTCCGTTCAACCAGCTGACAGGGGAAAACGATCACTTCGTTGGCCACGTTTTCTCTGTTTATTTTTTTGATCAGCAGTTCAGCCGCGTTTCGTCCAAGCAGACCGATGGATTGGGTTATCGTTGTAAGCGCGGGTGTCACAAGTCTGCTGAACAGCACATCATCGAAGCCGATTAGCTGAACCTGCTCCGGAATGCGGATGCCTTTGTTGAACGCCACAGTAATGACCGCAAATGCAATCATGTCGTTGCCGGCGAATATGCCGTCCACATTCGGATAGCTTTCAAACAGCCGTTCTGCGGCTATTAAACCTTCATAGTATGAAAAGGGACATGTGACGTTGAAAAAATCCATACCGTTTTCTTTCAGCACATCTCCGAACCCTCTCGCACGAAGTTCGGCGAGTTTAGACCCTTCAGGACGTCCGATATGCGCCATCCGTGCGCATCCGCACTCAAGAAGGTGGCTTGCGGCAAGACGCCCGCCCGCGTAATTGTCTGTCGTGACGATCGGATATTTGAGAGACCGTCTTTGATCGTGTGAAACATAGCGATCTAGCGCCACCGCAGGGATATCGTATTTCAGTGTAAACTCGTCAAGAACCGCGCTGTCGCTGATCACAATGAATCCGTCGCATTGGCTGAATATGAGACTGTCGATATATTCTCTTTCTCTCAAGGGATCGTCATGCGTATTGCACAGTATGATTTTGTACCCGCATTCGTTGGCCGTGTTCTCGACCGCTTCAGTGATCTGATTAAAAAACGGGTTTGTGATATTGGGCAGCAAAAGCCCAATATTGTTTGATTTTTTATTGCTCAGAGACCTGGCGACTTCATTCGGCTTATATCCGAGCTTTTTGATTGCCTGCATCACTTTTTCTTTTTTACGCAGATCGACGTTGCTCGTATTGTTGATGACTCTCGAAACGGTGGCAGCCGAAACGCCGGCTTCTTTTGCCACATCTCTGATTGTGACCATACCCAACCCCATTAATTTGAAATCGGTTTCTTGCTGCTTCGATTATATTTTTAATTTTATCTTTTGTCAACTCATTTATTAATATGTTCTGCCTATTTGCTTTTTTCTGATTATTACTCGCTATTTTGAGTCATTTCTGCTTGCATTTCGCTGTCTGAATCTGATAATATGGGGTTTGCGGAGTATGGTTGCTCTGTGAAACTCCCGAAAGGATTTGCAACACATGAAACATTTTCACCGTTTTTCTGAAACATTTGCAACAAACAGAGCCGCCGAACTGATCGCTCAAATGACTCTTTCCGAAAAGCTCGGACTGGTATGCGGCTTCTGGGGCGATAACTGCCGTGCCAATCAGGCCGGTTTCATTCGGGGCATCGAGCGGCTTCAGATCCCAAATATCTATATCGCTGACGGAGAATCCGGCGTCAATGTCAGTTGGGACGCAACCGCGTTTCCCGCCAAGGTGGGCCTGGCCGCCACGTTTAATGAGCAGGCAAGCGAAGAATACGGCCTGGCGCTCGGACGTGAGGCGCGCGCCTTCGGCATTCACATGCTGCTCACTCCCCGCGTGAATATCGTACGCGACCCGGTTGCCGACATCAGCTGCAGCAATGGCGGAAATTTTCAAACATACGGCGAAGACCCCATTTTGAACGGCATATTGGGTGCGGCCGAAGCCAAAGGCTTGGAGCGCAATCACAATGTAATCGCCAATTTGAAGCAGATGTTCGGTTCAAGCTCCGGCTCTGCTCAGGGCGCCGGCAACTGCATCATCGATAAGCAGACAATCCATGAAATTTACATGCGGCCTTTCGAATTTGTCATCCGGGCCGGCGTCGGATCCGCAATGACCAACTACAATCAGGTGAACGGCATTTGGACATATAAGTATACCGCGATGAACAAATGCATGCTCCGCGACGAATGGGGGTTTGACGGCTTTATCATCAACTATTGGTACTGCCTTTACGAACCGGAGGCCATCATGGAGAACGTGGATCTCGCCATGCCCGGATGTTATTATATAGGAGATCAGTTTTTCGATTCGCCTTACCACACCGAGCTGCTTAATGCCGTAAACGATCCGGAGAATCCCGTCACAGAACAGCATATTGACCGCGCGGTATTTCACATTCTCTATACGCTTGCACGTTTCAACATGCTGGACGAACCGCGTATTCCCGGGCCGCCGTCCCCCTCCGTGACGTCACTCAGCATAAAAACCGCAAAACGCATTGCTCTTGAATCGGCGGTGCTTCTGAAAAACCAGAATAACGTATTGCCCCTTGATATCCGGCGTGAAAAAATTGCTCTGATCGGCCCCACCGCCAAACAGCTTGCAAGACCGGTATTCCGCGAATCCGCCTACGGTATTCGAGAACGAATGATCAGTCCTTTTGAGGCGCTGCAAAGCCGCGTCGATTACGACATACCGTTTGCCGAGGGCTGCGAAATGGACGGCGTTTTAATTCCGTCCGCCAATCTTCGAACCCCCGAAGGCGAGTACGGGCTGCAACGGACGATCGTCTCTCTAAGAAAGTATGATACGCCCGAAAGCACGCGCCTGTCGACGTTTCCAAGCGACGGCGCGCCGCCCGTCACAGATGCTCAAATCTGCTTCTCCGGCGGTCATATGCTCCCTCCGCCGTCCGAAAAAAAAGGCTGTGTGTCATACTACATGTGGTCAGGAATGATCGTTCCCGATGAAACCGGCTTGTTCCGATTGTCCCTGCAAACGTTTATGCCCGCTTTTGAAGACTATGAAGGCAATGTGCAAAGCAATGACGACCATGCGATATACACCTCAGGCGATATCTACTTCATGGCGGACGATTCGACGGAATACACCCGAACGCCAGGCTTTCGGTTTATTATGAACGGCGGCTCCGCCCCATGCTCCAGCGTCGTTCCGTGTGCGGACGGATATAATAACCTGGGCCGCTACGTGCATATGGAGCAAGGAAAGGCCTACCGTGTTTTCGTCACCGCATGCAGCATTTACCGTTCGCCTGTCGGCGTAAGGCTGTGTTGGGTCACGCCGTCCATGATGCGGCACGCCATCTTTCAAGCAGCCGAAACAGCCAAAGGCGTCGATAAGGCCGTCGTGTTCGCATGGCATGCGAGCCCGAGCGAAACCATTTCTCTTTTAGGCATGCAAAACGAACTGATCGAGGCGGTTGCGAAAGCCAATCCGTGTACGGTGGTAGTGCTCAACAACGGAGATCCTGTCGCCATGCCATGGAAGGATCACGTCAAGGGCATTTTGGAAATGTGGTATCCGGGACAGGAGGGCGGTCACGCCACCGCCGACATACTCACCGGGCGGTATAACCCCGGCGGCAGGCTGCCGGTGACTTTTCCAAAAAAACTCGAAGATCTGGCCGCTCATGATCCATCCCACCCCGAAAGGCGCGCTCCCGCAGGCAGAATTCCCGGCAAAAACGCCGTGCAAAAGAATACGGCATACTTTACGGAGGGTATCTATACCGGTTACAGATGGTTTGAAAAAATGGGCATTGAGCCTCTGTTCGAGTTCGGATTCGGCCTCAGCTATACCACGTTTGAATATTCCGGACTTCGCGTCAGCCGGACCGCAGAGGGCGGTCTGGAAGCATCGTTTTTCATTAAAAACACAGGCAAAACAGCTGGCTCGGAGGTTCCCCAATGCTACCTTTCTCGTCCGGCAAACGTCCCGGAAGGCGTCGAGGTCTCTCCCATCTCTTTATGTGCGTTTTCGCGCGTTGAGCTGGAGCCAGGAGAACGACGTATGGTCACATTGCAGGCGGACCGAAGCTGTCTTTGCTATTACAAAACAATCAATGAGGAAAATACCGTGGATGAAGGCGAAGGCTGGACTCTGCTGACCGGGCTTCGTCAGGTTTTGATCGGCGCATCCTCAAAGGATATCCGCCTGAAAGCGATTATCGACATCGACGGCTGAGACGGTACGCAAAACATAATAACACCGGCTGCGAATCCCGACAATCGGCTTGTTTCCCGAGCAAATGAAAAGTGTTGAAAATGCGGCTGCCATAAACTTCAGCGCGCTTCGATATTCCATTCTCTGATAACCGGCAGCAATATCTGCGCCAGTTCATCCCTGTTTTCTTCGGTGACGGTATATACATCCGCATTGGGATGCGCTTTGACCGCTTTGAGAAACGGCGTATCCTTGCTTTTCACCGCCGCCAGCACAGGCTCATTGCCGTCCAGCGTTTTGAGCACCTTTTCACAAAATGCGGAGGCGCGGCTTTCCAGAAATCCCAGCTCGTCCATCAGTACCAATGCGCCCGGCGCCGCGTTGAGCAGCGAAACGCCGAATGTGTCAAACACCTGCGGATATGGCTCGGCACCCAAAGCGCCGATAACTCCGACAAGATTTTCCTGCGAAAAGTGTCTTTCACCCGCCGCGGGGAAAATATATACTTTGCCTTCGCGGTTTGCGCCGTCCGCCATCCGTTTGGTGACAAAGCCGCTGAGCGGACGGATATTCTCCCTCAGCAGCTTCTCTATCAGCGTGCTTTTGCCGGCTCCCACATCCCCGCAAATCAAAATATGCCGCACAGCATTTCTCCTTCCGCCTGACATCTCCTTTTTGGAGAGGTCAAAACGATATGGGTCTTATTGTTTCGCTTGCTTGCCAATCGAGTTGGCAACCAGCGCATCGTACTGCTCCTGCGTGATGTTGCAGTGATAGAAAAGCCGATAATAATCCGTAACTTCTTTTTGCAGGTCATACTGCGCCGCATCCGGATAAAGAAGCTTGGCCATCCACATCATACCGAGGCATCTTTGTACGGACGGCGGATAACCCATCCAGTTGTACGGTGCGGACGGCACTTCGTAATATCGGCCTTCGGCAATGGCGCGGACCTTCTTCCATGACGGATCATCCGCCGCGGATGAGTAAATGCTGTCCGGCGCGAAAAGGATCACATCCGGATCCCAGAGCAGTATCTGTTCCATATCCACCTCGTTGCCCGTGCCTTTGGACGACGGGACATCCACCACGGCGGCATTATCGGACAGCTCGTCGATCACTTCCGCATGATACGATGTTTTGGCCAGCACGTTAAGCCCCGTATCGCCAAGGCAATAGAGCAGGCTGACCTTCTCTACGCTGTCCGCAATTTCCCGGGTACGGCTGTAGACTTTATCGTAGAAATCGGCCAGCTCGGCGGCTTCATCCGGCATGTTCAAGAGTTCTCCAAGCTTGCGGTACGCGTCGCCCATCGTCGCCGTGGTGGCGGTAATGTGCACAAACGGAATGCCCGTCTGTTCCTGCAAGCCGTCAAGATCTTCCACGATCGTTTCCTTCGGTTCGCCCACATCGATAACGACCTGCGCGCCGCTTGCAAGCAATGTTTCAAGGTTCAGCTCGCCCTTGCCGCCATAGAGCTGGCCGAGAACCGGCAGATTGTAATATTCGGCGTTTAAAAACTGTTTGGCCGTCGAATCCCATGCGTCCGCAATGCCCACCAGCTTATCGGGGGCAAGGGCGAAAACGATGATCTGCGCCATGGTACCCGTTATCGCGATTTTGGTGATATCGGCGGGCACCTCAACATTGCGCCCCACCGAATCCGTAAAAACGACACGAGACGCCTCCGTTTCGGATGATACAGCGGCGGACGGAGACGCGGATGCCGGCACCGACGGCTCCGCCTGCGTTTTATCAAGCGACGGCGCGCATCCCGCGAGTGCCGAAAGCAACATCCAAACAGCCATGAACAGCGTTATCCATTTTTTCATGTTTTTTCTCCTCATGTTTGTGTATTAATCCATATCGGGGATATCCCCGGCATCAATCACAATCATGCCCATCCGCTTCAGCGAAGGCAGATAATACGGAAATTCTTCCGACGGCCGCCGCAAAAGACGGCTCGCAACGTCCTTCTCGGTGATCCGATCCGGCTCTTCATCCGAGCTGTAAATACGGAAAAACGCGGCCGCATCCGCAAGCGATCGGAAAGGCTGCCCCAATTCGAGCGCAAACGTTTCTTTTGCATATCGAACACCCAGACGGTCAAGACAGCCGCACGCCTTTTCCAGCGTAAACCCCGGCACCGGCCGCGGCGTCAGCGAAAAACGGTGCTGTTCCCAATCCTTTTTGATGATGATAACCTTTCCGCGGCACTGTGTTTTGGCGATTTTCAGCGATTCTTTGACGCCGCAGAAAAAGCAGAACACCATCGCGTCATACGGCCGAGCGGGAGGGCAAGCCGCTATATCTCCCTCTGTCACTCGGACGTTTCGGCAGCCGGTACGCCGGATGTTCCGTCTCAATACATTCAGCGCCGCACTGGATATATCCACCGCGCTGACCTCCCTGCAGTAAGGCGACAATGCGAGGCTTAAATACCCAAGTCCGCAGCCCGCGTCGCACACACGGTTGTCCGGGGAAAGATGCGCGCTTATTTTGAGCGCCAGCTCGCGATGATATGCGCTTTGCTCGGACGCATCGCACATGAACCGTATCGCGTCCGGCCCGTACAGTGCTTTCATCGGGAGGGCCCTCCCAGTACCGGCACAATCATACGCCCTTCTGCGGTATCCGCGATGCGCACATCCACGCCGTAAAGCCGCCGCATCAGCGCTTCGTCCAGCACCTTATCCGGCGGGCCCCATACGGCGATACAGCCGTCTTTCAGCGCCAGTATCCGGTCCGAAAAATGCAACGCATGCTGGGGGTTGTGCGACGACATGATAACGGTCAGCCCCGAATCTGCGAGACGCCTGATTTCCCGCAAAACGCGCAATTGGTTCCCGAAATCGAGATTGGACGTGGGCTCGTCCATTAAGAGCGCTTTGGCCCGCTGAGCGAGCGCGCGCGCAATCAGCACAAGCTGCTGTTCGCCGCCGCTCAGTTTTAAAAAGCTGTTGTTCGCCAAATCCTCGATACCGATCTGTTCCAGAGCTTCATACGCCTGATCCATTTCCTTTTTTCCGGGGGAAGATACGGCGTTTACCCGACGTGCCGTTCCCATCAGCACAACATCGAGAACCGCAAAATTGAACACCGGGTGATGAATCTGAGGAATATAAGCGATCATGCATGCAAGCTCAGCCGCGGATAATTTGGCCGCATCCTTTCCGCCGACAAGCACACTCCCCTCATATCCGTTAAGCAGACCCAGCATGCATTTGAACAGCGTGCTCTTTCCGACGCCGTTTGGGCCAAGCACAGAAAGCAGCTCCCCGCCGTACGCGGTAAAAGACACGTCGTTCAGCACTTGATTTTTGCCATATGAAAAGCTCAGCGCGCTGACTTCAATATTCATCTTCTTTTCCTCATAAGCAGATAGATAAAAAACGGCGCGCCCACAAACGCTGTGAGTAT
>JAJUJH010000196.1 GCA_029265435.1 Clostridiales bacterium | reverse complement strand
CCCCTCCCCTCCACTCGCACGAACTGCGCGCCGCCGACCGTCCTCGCCAGTCGCAGGATCAGCGCGGCGCCGACCGTCCGCGCCACTCGCAGGATCAGCGCGGCGCCGACCGTCCGCGTCAGGGGCAGGATCAGCGCGGCGCCGACCGTCCGCGTCAGTCGCAGGACCAGCGCGGCGCCGACCGCCCGCGTCAGGGGCAGGATCAGCGCGGCGCCGACCGTCCGCGTCAGGGGCAGGACCAGCGCGGCGCCGACCGTCCGCGTCAGGGACAGGATCAGCGCCAGCGGGGGGGTGCAAACGTGAGACAGAACCCCGGCGGGACACCAAGAGCAAAAAGCTCGGAAGCAGAAACAGCTGATATTTTTGTGTCTGTTGAAAGAAGAGGTTCGCAGCCGGGCAAAAAGGCTACGCACGTCAACGATAATTTCACAAAGGATGAAAAGGGCAGAAAATCGAAGAAAGCCTTGCTGAAGGAAAAGTTCAGCGTTGACGACGGCGATGACAGATACAGGGGCAAACGCCGTATCAAACAGAAGCCAGTCGTGACGCCCATGCCGGTGGTCATTGAAAAAGCCGTGATGACGGCGGAGACGATATCCGTCAAATCGCTTGCCGAAAAAACGGGAAAACCTGTTGCCGATCTTATTAAGAAGCTGCTGCTGCTGGGTATGATGTGCACCATCAATTCGGAAATCGACTATGATTCGGCGCAGCTCATCTGCTCCGAATTCGGCATCGAGCTTGAATATAAGCCCGCGATGACGGCGGAAGACGTATTGGACGAGGGCAATACCGCCGACGCCGACGCCGATTTGCAGGCGCGTCCGCCGATCGTAACGGTGATGGGACACGTTGACCACGGCAAGACGTCGCTATTGGACGCGATCCGCAAGACGCGCGTGACAGAGCACGAAGCGGGCGGAATTACGCAGCATATCGGCGCTTATACGATCCAGCATAATAAAAAAAGCATCACTTTCCTTGATACGCCGGGCCATGAAGCGTTTACGGCTATGCGGGCCAGAGGCGCGCAGGTGACGGATATTGCGGTGCTTGTGGTGGCTGCCGACGACGGCGTGATGCCTCAGACCGTTGAGGCCATCAACCATGCCAAAGCGGCAGGCGTGCCGATAATTGTGGCCATCAACAAAATCGACAAAGCAAACGCCAACCCCGAACGAGTGAAGCAGGAACTGACCGAACAAGGGCTCGTCGCAGAAGAATGGGGCGGAGAGACCATCATGGTGCCTGTGTCGGCGCATACCAAAGAAGGGCTTGACACTCTTCTTGAAATGATTTTGCTTGTGGCGGATATGCAGGAGCTTAAAGCGAACCCGAACAGACTGGCAAAAGGAACGATTATCGAAGCCAAGCTTGATAAAGGGCGCGGTCCTGTGGCGACGGTGCTGGTGCAGAACGGAACGCTCCGCGTGCAGGATATGATCGTCGCGGGCGTCGCATACGGACGCGTGCGCGCGATGGTTGACGATATGGGCAACCGTGTGGAAGAGGCTTATCCGTCTCAGCCTGTCGAGGTGGTGGGTTTCTCCGAAGTGCCCGTTGCGGGCGACGTGATGTATGCCGTCGAACAGGATAAACTCACGCGCCAGGTTGCGGAGGAAAGGAAAGACAAGCAAAAAGCGGATATGCTCAAAAACCTCTCCAAGGTTTCGTTTGAGGATTTGTTCAGCCAGGTTGAGCAGGGCAAGGTGAAGGATCTCAATATCGTCATCAAGGCCGATGTTCAGGGTTCCGTGGAAGCGGTGCGTCAGGCTTTTGAAAAGCTCAGCAACGATGAAGTGCGCGTCAAGGTGATTCATGCGGGCGTCGGCGCGATAAAGGCGATGGACGTCATGCTCGCTTCCGCATCCAATGCGATCATCATCGGATTCAACGTCCGGCCGGACTCGATGGCGAGGGCTGAAGCGGATAAAGAAAGAGTTGAGATAAGACTGTACCGCGTAATTTACAAGGCGATAGAGGATCTGCAGCTCGCCATAAAGGGTATGCTTGCGCCCGAATTCAAAGAAGTCATATTGGGCCATGCGGAAGTCCGGACCACATTCACGGTATCGAGCATCGGAACAATCGCGGGGAGCTATGTGACGGACGGAAAGATACTCAAAAACGCTTCTGTGCGTCTGCTGCGCGATAACGTGGTGGTGCATGAAGGTGTGCTCGCATCGCTCAAGCGGTTTAAGGATGATGCGAAAGAGGTCAGTTCAGGGTATGAATGCGGCATTACCATCAAAAACTATAATGACATTAAAGAAGGCGACGTGATCGAAGCGTTCGAAATGCAGGAGATTAAGAGATAGTGAAAGACAGATTGTCGGGAATACAGACGGAATTTAAACGCACGATCAGCGATATCATCAAGAACGATATCAAAGATCCGCGCGTTTCGGAGATGGCAAGCGTGACGCATGTGGATTTGTCGCGCGACTTGAAATATGCAAAAGCGTACATCAGCGTTTACGATACGGAAAAGATGAAAAAGTCCACGATTGAAACGCTGACTCATGCCGAGCATTTTATTAAAAATGAGGTCGGGCACCGAATGAGAATGCGGCGCCTGCCCGAAATCACCTTTATTCTGGATACGTCAATCGAATACAGCAGCAAAATATCGGAAATGCTGAAGAATGTATAGGGGGCACATGGGGTTAACTGAAATTGTCGGAGCGATCCAAAAAGCGCGGAAAATACTGCTTGTGGCGCATATCCAGCCGGATTGCGATACGCTCGGTTCATGCTTTGCGTTAAGAGAGGTTCTTGGTAAGCTCGGGAAAGATGTGTGCATTTGCTGCGGTGACGGAATGCCAGACGCATACCGCGATCTTTTCCCGGAAAACGTTTTGAAGGATCCTGCCGATTTTTGCGGCGAGACCGATATGGCTGTGGCCGTAGACTGTGCGGATACCGCGCGTCTCGGCAAATGCTTAAAAATGTTCAGGAGCGCGCCCGTCACGGTCAACATCGATCATCATATCACGAACGACGGTTATGCAAGACTGAATTATGTGGCGGAGGCATCGTCAACCGGAGAGATCATTTATGAGCTGATGCGTCTTTTCGGTGTCAAGCCGGATGGACAGTCGGCACGGTATTTGTATATCGCGAT
>JAJUJH010000086.1 GCA_029265435.1 Clostridiales bacterium | reverse complement strand
TTGCTTGTTCCTCGCAAGCTCGAAACGGCGCAAAACCGCAAGGTGTGGGCTGCGCGGGCAAAGCCCGTCTTGCCCACAAATTATATTTTTTAGCTTTATTGACAGTCTGAAGCGGGGCTTGGCCTCCGCTTTCCGTTATTTCGAATTTTTAAACTGCCCGTCAAACGTCCATGTCGTTCCCTTTTGAGGGGATTTGTACAGATAGACTTTGCGGATGAAATGCTCAACCACGCACCAAGGCACGAACCGGGATACGGCGTGGATCAGCTTATACTCAAACCCGACGGTGACGCGCGCGGGCGGGTTTTTCTTTTTTGCCATTTTGAGCACGACTTTGGCGCATTTTTCGGGGCCGTAGGAATATATATTGGAATTGACCGTGGTCAGCGCGCGCTCCAACGGCTGTCTGTAGGCCGTATGCGCTGTTTTTTCGGCGTATATCCGGCTTTTGATGATGTTTGTGCGCGTATTTCCCGGCTCAACCGCGCAGACATTCACGCCGAAAGGCTTGAGCTCAAAACGAAGCACCGCCGTCAGCGAAAAAACTGCCGCTTTCATGTTGCTGTAAACGCCCTGGAACGGCACCGGAAAGTACGAGGACACCGAGCCGATGTTGATAACGGTTCCGCTTTTTGCTTCGCGCATATGCGGAAGAACGTGGTTGAGCACGCGAATAATGCCGAAGTAGCCTGCGTTAAACTGGAGGAAGGCTTCCTCCGCCGTCGTTTCTTCGATAGCGCCCGCAGTTCCAAGGCCCGCGTTGTTAACCAACACGTCGATACGACCGTGCCTTTGCAGCACATAGTCCACCGCGTTTTTGACGGATGCTTCGTCCTCGAGTGTCATCGGCACCATGACATACCGCACGCCGCCGTTTTCAACCGTTTCATAGGCCGCCCGGCGCGATGTGCCGTATACAATATATCCGTTTTTCGCCATCGTCTGCGCAACGGCCTGGCCGATGCCGGAACTGGCGCCGGTCACAAGAACGACTTGATGATGATTATTCATAATTCCATTTTATACTCGATCCGTCTGAAATTCAATGGGTCAGACGGCGCTGAACATTTTCAGCGTTGTCATGACAAACAGTGCCGCGCACCCGAGAAAAAGCAGCACAAATCCGGGGGAGAGATAAACGGCGCGTTTTCCATTGGGCAGGGCAAACAGGCCGCGGCTCATGCTGATGCGCCGCAGATTCACAAAAAACAGCGTCGTTCCGGTTATTGCGAGGCCCATCATGACAAAAGAGACGAGGATGGCGATGATGGAGCTCGACTGCAAGACCAGCACCGCTATCACGCTGCCGTAAAAGTTGATAATCATATGAATGAAGACGCAATAGATGATTTTTCCGGTCTTGACGAATATAAAGCCAAACGCAAGCCCAAGGCCGAAGGCGTAAAAAAACTGGGACAAGTTGCCGTGGATCAGTCCGAAAGCGAGGGCGCTGAAAAAGACGGCGGGTTTTTCGCCGAAAGACAAAAGGCGAGGGATCAGCAGCCTGCGGAAAAAAAGCTCCTCGGCAATAGGCGCCAGTATCACAACGAAAACAATGCTCGGCAGAATGCCGCTGCTCACGATCAACTCCTGAAGCAGGTCGGTCATGCGGGAATGGGAAAAAAGCTCCACCAGCATGTTTGCCAGTATGCCGCAAAGGTTGCCGGCGTATAATATGGCGATGCATACGATCAATATGACCGCAAACTGTCCGGCCGAGATTTTCCTTTTGGCGGGCGGGGAAAACGGCGCGTCCAAAAGCAGCAGGGCGGCCAGCGGCATCGCGACAAGATATTCCGGCAATACCGTCAGCGCGTAACGAATCCATGCGTTTGTCATTCCGCCTGAGAATAACAGCGATAAAGCGTATTGCAGCGCGGTTGATATCGCAAGCCACAACAGCACGGTGAACCCCGCGCGCGAAAATGCGCGACGTCCGTTTTTGAGATAAAGCTCCTCCACAATGCCCCCCCTTTTTTGTATAAAACGGATGTATCCGTCGTTTTGACGACTCTGCCGAACCTGCACCGAACGGTTTAGAAAAAATAATCTGATATGCTTATTTTAAACAATACCAATATAAAAATCAACCGTAAAATGGCATAAATAGCGTAAACGAGCACGCCTTCTGTCCCCAAAATACCACGAGTAGATTGACGGTGCCGATATCCGCATGAGCTTAAAGCGGGGCAATGCGGTTTCGTTGTGTCCCTCTCCTCAAATGCATGCTTTTTTGTGAGGCTGACGCTTATTGACTTCAAAAAACGGACTGCGATTTTATGATATGCAAGAATATTGACATATGTTATATCATATGTTAACATGTCAATGACAATCGTTATAACATTTGATAATTTGTAATTGACAAACGTCATATCATATGTTATTATTGTATTAACCATTAAAGCAGGGCAAAGGGGTAACGAGCGTCACAGTTTAGCATCGGTTGCAAACCGGAGAAACCATAGGTTAGATAAAATTACACGTATGAAAACCATTTTATAGTTATCATTTAGTCGCATATAAGCGGCTCAAAAAAGGAGGAGAAAAAATGAAAAAAGCCCTAACAATTGTGTTGGCCTTATTGCTGGCATTAGGCATTGGCGCATTCGCAGGATGTCAGGCAAAGCCGGCAGAATCGCCCTCGTCTTCGGAATCTGCTTCGGCATCCGCTTCGGAATCCGCGTCCGCTTCAGAATCGGCAAGCCAAGAGGCATCCAACGAAAAGCCGTTGAAGATTGCTTTCTTTGTATCCGATCTGAGCAATGTATTCCATCAAGCGCAGTATGCGGTGGCGAAAGAATATGCCAAGGAAAAATACGGCGCCGAAGTATATGCCTTTGACGGACAGTCAGACAGCAATGTGATGACACAAAATATCGATCAGATTTTGGCTCAGGGCATGGATATGGCTACCCTGCACATTTGGGATAATGAGGCGGCCATTCCGGGAATCAAAGCGGCGCTTGATGCGGGCGTGACGGTTGCTTCGTTCTTCAGTCCCGTTCCGGGCACAGGCATTCCGGTTGTCCGCAGCGACGAAGCCGGCGTGGCATTTGCGATGGGCGTTGAGATGGCAACCCAGTGGAAGAACGCAAATCCTGACAAACCTATTGTGATGGTGGAATTGGGCTGGCCGAATCATACTGAAGTAAAATCCGGACGTACAGACCCGTTTGTTGAGGGTGTGCTTTCAGTGGATCCCAAAGCGAAAGATCTCGGATGTCTTGATGCCAGTGCGGGTGCCGATGCTGCCAAGCAGATCATCGCCGACCTTTGCACTCAGCATCCGGAAGTGAACCTCATTTTCTCCGAAGCATCAAACCTGACCGTGGGTACAATGGCGGCGCTCAGAGAAGCGGGAAGAGGCAAATTTGACAACGGCAAGCCGCTTACGGAAATTGTATGCAGCGTAGACTTTGATGAAGTTGAAATGGGCGACGTATATGACCCCAACAGCTCTCTGAAGCTTTCCATGGGCTTGCCGCCGATTGAAACCGCAAAGGCGAGGATCGATAATCTGTTTGCCATCAGGAACGGTGAAATTGAGCAGAAAGGCGATACGGAACAAGAGTTCTTTGCAAAAGCTTATACCATTTCTTTCTGGACAATGGATCGTGCTGATGCTGCGGCCTGGCTTAATGAGCAATTTGGAACAAACGTAAAATAGCCAACATGATACGGACTCTTATAGCCGGCGGGAAGGTCATAATCTCCCGCCGGCTATGAAAATGTTAAATATGCAGCCGAGGCGGAATCGGGGGAAAAAATGAACGAAAACGTATTGGAAATTAAGAATCTTGTTAAAGACTATCCCGGTGTGAGAGCTGTCAATAATGTCAGCTTTAATATTAAAAGAAATACGGTTCATTGTCTCGTCGGTGAAAACGGGGCGGGCAAATCAACTTTAATAAAAATACTTACTGGCGCCATACAAAGAACGCAAGGCATTGTTCTTCTGAATGGAGAGGAATACTGCGCAAACAATCCCAAAGAGGCCAAACAAAAAGGCATCAGCACACTCTTTCAAGAATTGAATGTGGTTGATCAGCTCACGGTCGAAGAAAATTTGACTTTGGGTATGGAAGATACAGTTCTGGGTTTTCTGAAAAAAACCTCAAAGGTAAAAAAAATCATTGACGTGCTGGCAAGTTTAGAGCCGACAATTGATCCTCGTCAGCTTGTTTCAACGCTGAGTGTGGCTAAAAAACAAATCGTTGAAATTGCCAAGGCTGTAGCCAGCGAGGCTGACATAATTATTATGGACGAACCTACGGCGGCAATATCAGAGAGCGAAATTAACAGGCTATTCGATATCATTCGAAAATTGCGTGAAAATAATGTAACGGTCATCTATATTTCACACAGACTTGATGAGATTTTTGCCCTTGGCGATTATGTCACGGTTATGCGTGACGGATGCCATGTAGAGACAAAAAAAGTAAGCGATGTGGCAGACCGATCCGAATTAATTAAAATGATGATCGGGAAGACCGTCTTTGAAATGTATACACCCCCCGAAACTCCCCCAAGCGAAGTGATTCTTGAGGTCAAGGGCGTCACTAACCATAAACTCAAAGACATTTCCTTTAACGTCAAAAAGGGTGAGATTGTGGGTTTTTACGGTTTGGTCGGCGCCGGAAAAACGGAATTGGCCCGTGTGATTTATGGGCTTGATCCATATAAAGGCGATATTTTTTTTAAGAATAAGAGACTTAATGCATCGCCGAGCACCGCAATTGCCGAGGGTATTGCGCTGGTTCCCGAAGAAAGGCGTTCACAAGGGCTGTTTACCATACTCACAATTCGAGGCAACATCCCCGTAATGAACATGAAAAAAATATCCAAAAACGGTTTTATTAACAGATCAAAGGAAAAAAAAGCGGCGCTTGATTATATTCAAAAGCTTAGCATTGCAACGAACGGAATCGAAAAAGAAGTCTCCAAGCTTTCGGGCGGCAATCAGCAGAAAGTTGTTTTTTCCAAGTGCCTGTTTGCGGATGCGGATTTGCTTATGCTTGATGAACCAACGCGCGGTATCGACGTGGGAGCAAAAAGTGAAATCTATAACATCATTAGGCAGCTATCAAAAGAGGGAAAGTCTATCATGATCTTTTCATCCGAGTTGCCCGAGATTATCAACATGTGTGACAGTATATATCTATTGTATGAAGGGGAAATGAAAGCGTCACTATGCAACAACTGCGAAATAAACAGCGAAATGATCCTACATATTGTGACGGGAGGGAACTCATGATGAAAAATATAATATCAACCCAGAATGCCGAAATAAAAGGCAAAATGAGCAATGAATCTTTCATCACGCTGTTTATGCTTGTGGTGTTGATTGCGTTGTTTGGCATAGCCTGTTTATTTGTGCCGAATTTTTATTTGGCGCGGAACATGCTGAACCTCGTGACCAACTACTGGTATATCATCATCATTGGCGTTGGCGTCACATTTCTCTTGACCACAGGGCATTTTGACATGTCGGTCAGCGGTATCATCGCCATGACAGGCGTGTTATCCGTCTATTTCTGCCAGAGCACGGAAGGCTCTCAGCCTTTGGCTGTGGGTCTGGGGCTTCCCTATGGGGCGGCCGTTGTGCTGGCTTTGTTATGTGCGCTGGCCGTTGGGGCCATCAATGCGTTCTTTATTGCAAAATTGAGAATCGCTTCGATTATTATCACATTAGGAACAATGTCGCTGTCAAGGGGTATTGGACAAATCGTGACTTTGGGAGCGCAGAGAAATACAAGCCTTCCGGAAGTATTCGGGGTTGTCGGAAATACGATTGTTCCCGGCATATCCATAAAGCTTTCCGTACTGATAATGATTTTCATTGTGATGATTGCCGTGATTCTTGAGAAAAAGACGGTATTTGGCAGGCGTACCTATTTGATTGGTGCCAATTCTGAAGCGGCCAGACTTTCAGGCGTCAAGGTTAGCAGGCATATTACCGCACTATATCTGTTCAGCGCTTTTCTTGCAGGTATAACCGGGCTGCTTCTGGCTTCCGAATATAAAGCGGGTATATCAAGCCGTGCAACAGGTTATGAGTTTGATGCGTTGGTCATTACGCTGCTTGGAGGAACCAGTATTTCAGGCGGGTTCGGCTCTGTTTTGGGTACTGTCATCGGGGCGCTTATACTGTCTGTGGTCACGTCTTCTGCGACCGGACTACTGCTTTCGCCCGATTGGCAGTTTACCATAAAAGGTATTGTCACATTTCTCGCTATACTCGCGCAGAGATTCGCGCTGGACAAACGAAAAGGCTGACGATTTGATGGGCGGATTAATTAAGAAGGAGTATATGACATGATGCAAAGACAAATCAACCAGCCGAAAGACTGGAGAAAAATAATCAAGAATATCTACATATATATTGTGCTGGCGCTTATCGTGATCATCTTTTCCGTGGCCAAACTTGACAAAGTAGAAATGTTTGGGAAGGGGCACTTTTTGAGTCCCGACAGCCTGATCAATTTAATCAGGATGTCGGTTCCGATTATGATTTTAAGCGGCGGATTCACACTGCTTATGATCGCGGGCTATATTGACCTTTCTGTGGGAAGCGCAATGAGTCTCAGCTCTGTTGTGTTTTCTTTGATGCTGATTAACGGCGTTCCTTTTGTTGCAGCGTTTTTTATCACGATGGCAATGGGTGTTTTGTTGGGAGCGATCAACGGATTTCTGGTTATGAAGCTGCGCATCACGCCGGTTATCGCGACGCTGGTAACGCTGAACCTTTATAAAGGCACGGCGCTGCTGATTGTTCCGGATGGCATATCAAGCATTAAGAGTTCAGCCGCTCAGAAGATGCCGGAATGGATCAGTGATTTTGCGAGACAAGGCGTGATATTTGGCCTTCCGGCAGCATTTATCGTGACGCTTGCCGTAATAGCCATATTGGTCGTCTTGCAGCGAAAAACGCTTTTGGGTAAATATTCGGCAGCGATTGGCGGCAATCGAGTGGCGGCGGAGCTTTCGGGCATTAATGTGGTAAAGACGGTTTGGCTCTTATATACAATTGTTGGTGTTCTTGCGACAATGGCAGGAGCGGCAAGAGCGAGTTATATGTCTTTGGGCGATCCGCTGTCGGGTGACGGCATGGAAACAGACTGCATTATTGCCGTGCTTCTCGGCGGCACCGCATTTACAGGCGGGGAAGGATCTGTGATTAAAACCATCATCGGCGCTTTGATTATTATGTGTATGACCACCGGACTGCTGACCATCATTGATGCGTATTATCAGACGTTTGCAAAGAGTGCGGTGCTGATATTGGCGGTTACACTCAATCATCTGCTGGCAAGAAGAAAAGTCGCCGCCTGAGCATATACAGAACAAGATATGCATTGATACATTGTTGAGTAGTGAGGTATTTATTGTGAGAGACCTTCGAAAAAATCTGTTGGGTCTGTATGAAAAAGCGCTTCCGGCATTTTTGTCTTGGGAAGAAAGGCTTTCGTTTGCAAAATATGCAGGTTACGATTTTGTGGAAATGAGTGTCGACGAAACGGACGAAAGACTGAACCGGGTATGCGACGGAGGGTCGGAAAAGAATGAAATTGTTTACGCAATTCTAAAAACGGGCGTTCCTGTTTTAACGATGTGTCTGAGCGGTAATCGGCGTTATCCGATCGGCAGCAAAGACGAAGAGGTACGCATCAAAGGCGTAGATATTATCAAGGGCGCTATCAGGCTTTCAGTTGAAATAGGGGTTCGAGTGGTTCAGCTGGCGGGATATGACGAGTACTACAATCCATCGGATGATATCACAAGCAGATTATTCGAAAAATCATTAATCGAATGCGTTGGCTTTGCTGAAAAGTACGGCGTTATGCTGGCCATCGAAACGATGGATACAGAACTATGCGGCTCAATTTCGAACATTATGCGGTTTGTAAACAACATCAAATCGCCATGGCTGAATGTATACCCCGATATTGGCAACCTGTCATCAAGAAAAATCGACATCAAGAAAGATTTCTTGTCTGGTAAAGACCATATTGTCGTGATCCATCTCAAGGATACGCGTGAAAATGAGTTTCGTCGTGTCGATTTTGGTGAGGGAACCGTGGATTTTACGCAATTCTTTGAAATGCTGAGTGATATGGACTATAAAGGCCCGTTTGTTGTTGAGATGTGGTCGGACGATGACCTTGCGTCAATACCAAATGCGAAAAGAGCAAAGGAATTTCTCAATGCCAAGCTGGGCGAAGTGTGTCAGGAAAAAAGAAAGAATTCTATATAAATATAAACAAAAAAGGAGTGAATGGAATGTTGGAATTTGAGAATTATGTACCGGTTGATGTTGTGTTTGGCTTGAAAAAGCTCGAGACGATCGGCAAATATGCAAAAAAATATGGAACAAAGGCATTAATCGTGACAACAGGCCCTTTTTTCAAAGAATCAGGTTTGGTTGACAGGATTGCCGGTTATCTGAAAAAGGAAGGGGTCGACAGTGAATATTTCTGCGATGTTTCCCCAAATCCCCATAGCAATGAGACGTATGCGGGCGCGAATTTTGCCGTTAAGACAGGATGCAACATTGTGATTGGCTTAGGCGGAGGCAGTGCGATAGACGCCGCCAAATGCATCGCGGTTACTGTGGCCCAGGGCGGCGATATCTGGCCCTATTGGATGGGACAAAAGGAAATTTATGCGGCCCTTCCCATCATTGCCGTCACCACCACGTCGGGTACAGGAAGCCATATATCGCAGTACTCAGTCATCACAAATCCTGAAACGAATGAAAAGCCGGGTGCCGGCTCCCCGCTTCTCTATGCAAAGGTTGCAATCGTCGATCCGGAGCTTATGATATCTTTGCCCAAAAAGATGACGGCTGCCACAGGATTTGATGTGCTTGCCCATGCCATTGAAGCATATACAAGCAAATCGGCAACGCCTTTCTCCGAAATGTACTGTGAAAGATCCATTAAGATCGTAGGTAAATATATCAGGAGAACGGTGCAGAACGGCGGAGATGTGGAAGCCAGAGTGATGATGGCGCTTGCTGATACGCTGTCGGGGTTCTCTATTGCGATTGCGGTGATTACAATGTGCCATGCGATGAGCCACGCGGTTGGCGGCGTATGCAACACCGTTCATGGGGAAACGCTTGCGGCAATGACGCCCTCAACAATTCGGCACAGCATGAGCTTCAGCCCAGAGAAGTATAAGAACATCGGCGCATGGCTTAAAGGTTATGACAAAGCGCCGGCTGATTGGAAGCTGGAGCAGACTGTTGAAGCGGTTGAAGAGCTTATCAAAGATATCGGTATGGATATACCGTTGTCACAGCAGGGCGTTAAACGAAGTGATTTCGATGAGATCATAAAAGGAACAATCGGTTATATGGGCGGCGGCTGTGATCTTGATCCTGCAGCGCCGATATCGGCCGATGTGGTGCGAAAAGTGCTGGAAGAATCATTTTAAGTGAGGCCGCATATGAAAACCGTTGGATACAAAAAGCTTACAAGAGACGCATTTGCGCCATACGGTTCTTTTTGCAGCATGCTTGCCCCGCAAGGGTGCAAGCTCGGAGAGGCGCCGGTTGAGTTTTACCGTGATATGGTGCAGCAATATATCGGCTTTACGAATACCGTATCTTACTCGGCTTGTGTCGTCCGGGCAAAGAAGGAATGGGTCATTGAAAATGCGGAATATCACAATCAGACATGTGAAGCCATCATATGTTTAGACGGGGATTATCTGATGCATGTAGCGCCAGCCGGCCCTTCCGATGAAGAACCCTGGGATCGGCTTGAGGTATTTTTTATTCCGAAGGGGACGCTGGTTGTAACAAGGCCCGGCGTTTGGCATCAGGCAGGATTTCCGTATGGCTGCGACGAAGTTCATATATTGTGTGCGCTTCCGGAGAGAACATACGTGAATGACTGTGTCTTTAAGGAAATCCCTCCAGAGAAACGCGTGAGGGTCATCGATCAGTTGATTGATGAATGAAATAAGACAGGGTGCGCGAGCGGTATTAACATTCATAATGCAATAAATAATCCTGATTCGCGCACTCTTTCTTTTTTTGGAGGGATTGGCTTTATGGAAAATAGATATCTGCTGGGACTAGATAACGGCGGCACGCTTGTGAAAGCCGGGATATATACGGCGGATGGCATTCCGGTTGCATTTGCATCTGCGGAAATACCCGCTATATTAGGGAAAGAGGGTATTGTCGAACGCGATATGAATACTCTCTGGAAAGTCAATTGCCGGGTCATTAAAGAAGCGATTGAAAAAGCCGCAATTTGTTCGTCGGATATTATCGGGGTCTCGACGTCTGGTCATGGCAACGGCTTGTATCTTGTAGACGAAAACCTGCTGCCAGTGATGAACGGCATATACTCCACCGACATGCGTGCGAGAGATGAGCTTTCACGTCTTGAGTCATCGGGAATATGCGACCGGATCTTTCCCAAAATCATGCAGACGCTTTATCCGGGTCAGTTTGTGCCTTTGCTGATCTGGATGTCAGCAAATAACCCCGAAAGATTAAAAAAAGCAAAATGGGCGCTTGGATGTACCGATTATATCCGTCTGTGTTTAACTGGAGAAGCTTACGGCGAAATGACGAATATGTCGGCGGCCGGTGTGATGAATCAAATCACAAGGGACTATGATGATGAATTGCTCGAACTGATGGGAATCGCTCATTGCAGAAATCTGCTGCCCCCTTTAATGCAGTCGTGCGAGATATGCGGAGAGGTTACGGCAAGAGCCGCCGCCGAGACGGGCCTGTGCGAAGGGACTCCTGTAGCCGGCGGATTTATCGACATCACGGCATGTGCGATTGCCACGGGAATCGTCGATACAAGCCGTATTTGTATGATCGCGGGAACATGGAGCATCAATGAGTTTATCAGCAGGAGACCGATCCTTTCAAAGGACTTGCTGCTTACCTCTGTATATTGCCTTGATGATTATTACATGATGACAGATGGAAGCATGACGTCCGCAAGCAACCTTGACTGGTTTATTCGTGAATTATTAAGGGGTATGGAATACAACGGGGGAAAAAACATTTATAAAATAGCGGACGAAATGGCTGAAGCGATACGCCCGGAAGAGAGCAGTGTCATCTTTCTTCCTTTTCTGTATGGAACAAATGTCGATGCAGATGCCAAATCTTGCTTTTTGGGGCTTTCAGGATGGCATACGAAAGCCCATATGCTGCGTGCGGTTTTTGAAGGCATCGTATTTTCACATCGTATGCATATTGAAAAACTGAAGCGGTTAAGTCAAGCCCCAAAGGCGATCAGAATGGCTGGAGGTGTCGC
>JAJUJH010000120.1 GCA_029265435.1 Clostridiales bacterium | reverse complement strand
GCTTTGCGTCGTTCATCGCCGATGTCAACAACACCGCCAAATCCAAGATCATCGGCAAGATCGGCTATTCCAACATACCCGGCAACCACTCCGTGCTCGGCAGCTGGGGGCTTGCCATTCCGAAAGGCAAAATTTCCGACGAGGCCATCGAATTCCTGCGGTGGACATACGATGCGGAAATGAGCACCTATTTTGCGATACTCAACGGCCAGTCCCCGCTCAAAAACACTTACACCAACGACGAACTGGCCAACCATTATCCTTGGCTTCCGATCATATACAAGACGTATTCGGGCAACATGCAGCGTAAATCCGTAAAGCTGCAGGACGGCTCCTTTGTTCCCATCACCAAAATCGAGGAGCCGATATACAGGCATATCATGAATATCCTTTTGCACAACGTATCCATCGACGACGCAATGGACGCGCTGAACCAAGAGCTTCTGGCGCTCCTTCGGCTGAAATAAGCCATGAAGAAAACGCCGGCGGCCCGAGATCGGACTGCCGGCGTTTTTCGTTGCGAGCGATTTCAGACGCCTTTTTTGAGCCTGTCGAGCTGGTCCGTATAGGTAAAGCGATGCTTTGCCACATGGCCCGGAAGCGGCAGAATTTTTTCGTGAACCGCGTCGATGATCCAGTCCGGCTGCGGGAAGAAATATTCCTCCAGCTCATACGACGGCGTTATCCAGTTTTTTGCGCCTACCACAACGGGCGGCGCGTCCAGATAATCGAAGCATAGCTCGGAAATATTCTGAGCGAAGTCCTTCAGATGCGAACCTCTCTCGCACGCATCGCCCGTCACCACGATGCGACCCGTCTTTTTGACCGATTCAACCACTTTTTCGTAATTGAACGGCACAAGGCTGCGTGCGTCGATGACTTCCGCAGAAACCCCGTACTTCTCCTCGAGCGTTTTTGCGGCGGGCAGCACGCGGTACAGCGTCGCACCGACCGAAAGGATCGTCAGATCGCTGCCGCGCTTTTTGATATCCGGTTCGCCGATCTCGATTTCATAATTTTCTTCCGGCACGCCGCCCTCGTGAAACAGCTCGCCTACATCGTAAATGCGCTGGCTTTCGAGGAAAATGACCGGATCCGTACCGTTCAGCGCCGCATTCATCAGGCCTTTCGCGTCGTACGGCGTGGCGGGAAAGACGACCTTGAGGCCGGGTATGTGCGTGCACAGCGCCGACCAGTCCTGCGAATGCTGCGCGCCGTATTTGGAGCCCACGGACATGCGCAGTATCAGCGGCATCTTCAGTATTCCGGCGCTCATCGCCTGCCACTTGCTCATCTGGTTGAACACCTCGTCGCCGGCGCGTCCCAGAAAGTCCGCATACATCAGCTCCACAACCGCCCGGCCGCCGCACATCGCATAGCCGACGCCCGATCCGACGATTGCCGCCTCGGAGATCGGCGCGTTAAAGAAACGGCTGTATGGCAGCGATTCCGTCAGCCCGCGGTATACGGCAAACGCGCCGCCCCAGTCGCGGTTATCCTCACCGTAAGCCACCAACGTGGGGTCTTCGTAGAACTTGCGGATGATCGCTTCAAACAGGCCGTCGCGCAGCTGATAAAGCTTTGTCTTGGGCACCGGATTTCCTTTTTCGTCCAGAGCAAACCGCGCCTTTGTTTTGAGCTGCTTCACACGCGGGTTTTCTTCCAAAGGCATCCGCACTTCGGGCTTTGCGCTTGGGTCCATGCTCGTAATTCTTTCGTTGGAGAACATCATGTCCGCAATCAGGTTCGGATTGCGTTCAAGATCGATGCGCGGAGACAGGGAATCATCCACAGACAGCCGGAGCGCGTTGACGATATCCTCATGCGTCCTGGCGGCAACCGCCTCGATTTCGCCGGGTTCCGCCACGCCGGCTTCAACAAGCTGTTTTTTAAAGCTTTCGATGGAATCTGCATTTGCCCAAAGCTCTTTTTCTTCCTTTGTGCGGTAAGAATCGGAATCCGACGGGCTGTGGCCGCTCATTCTGTACGTCAGCACTTCAAGCAGCACGGGCCCGTCTTCCTTTGCGAGCAGGCGTTTCCTTTGATACGCGTCGATGACGGCCAGCGGATTGTATCCATCCACCGTTTCCGCATGCATCTGCGTATCGCAAATGCCCGCGCCAAGACGCGCGGCATAACCGTACGCCATCGTCTCGCCCGTCGTCTGTCCGCCCATGCCGTAGCCGTTGTTGAAAATATTGAATATAATCGGAAGCCCGCCGCCGCCGTCTTCCCACAGCATACGGAGCTGATCCATCGCGGCAAAATTCAGCGATTCATAAACGGGGCCGCATCCAACGGAGCCGTCGCCGATGTTGCATACCACAATGCCGTCCTTCCTGTTGACACGCTTGAACAGCGCCGCGCCTGTGGCAATATCCGCACTGCCGCCCACGATGGCGTTGTTCGGATACGAACCGAACGGCGTGAAAAACGCGTGCATGGAACCGCCGAGGCCTTTATTGAACCCTGTTTCCCGCGCGAATATCTCGGCCAGCACCCCGTATATCAGAAATTCCTTTGCAACTTCCTTCACCGTCGTCGCTTTTGTGGTCTTTTCAATCACGCGGTATGTTTTTCCCTCAAGGAACGATTTCATGATTTCCGTCAGCTCGTCGTCCTGAAGCTTTTCGATGGCCGAGAGCCCTTTGGCGAGTATCTCGCCGTGGCTGCGGTGCGAACCGAAAATATAGTCGTCTACATCCAGCGCGTAAGCCTGCCCCACATAGGCCGCCTCCTGCCCGATCGCCAAATGCGCAGGCCCCGGGTTGCTGTACGCGATTCCCGCATGCTCGCCCTTCGTCTTGATGTCGTTGAGCATCGTCTCGAAATTCCGTATGATCAGCATATCGCGCAGTATGCGCATCAACTCATCCTTCGAAAATCTGCCCTTTTCGTCCTTGACCGTTTTCTGATACGCGTTCACCGGTATGTCGCTGAAACGGATCGTGTCCGGCCGCCTTCTCCTTGCGGGATCAATGATCAATGATTTTGTCATGGCTGTCGTATCCTTTCGTTAAAACTCGAACAGTGATTCCCTTATGATTTCGCTCACCGTCGGATGAGGGAACACAATCCGCCGGATGCTCTCAAGGCTCATTTCTCTGCCGATCATCATGCATGCGCCGTAAATCATTTCAGACGCATAGCTCCCTATCATATGCAGACCAACGATACGCTGCGTTTTGTTGCTGACAATCACTTTCAGTATGCCGTCGCCTCTCTCGTTTTCCGCCAGATAACGCCCCGAAAAATTCATCGATATCGCTTTCGCCGCCACATCAAGCCCTTTTGCTTTTGCGGAGGCTTCCGTTTCCCCCACGCCCGCCGCTTCGGGGTTTGTGTATATCACGCCCGGTATCGCGTCGTACCGCATTTCATCCTTTACACCCGTCATATGACGCACGGCGGCTTCCGCCTCACGGTAGGCCGTATGCGCCAGCATGGATCTGCCGTTCACGTCCCCCGCCGCGTACACGCCTGGCACATTGGTCTGCATATGGCCGTCCGTCACGATTGCGCCGCGCTCCGTGAGCACATTCAGATTTTCAAGCCCAAGCCCATCGGTAAACGCGCGTCGGCCGATGGATAAGAGCACCGTATCGGCTTTGGTTTCCGTTTCGCCGTTTTTGCCTTCGCAGACAACGGAATCGTCTTTGATCCGGGCCACCTTTTGTCCGAGCAGAAAACGGATGCCTTTCTTTTCAAGGTTTCTTTGGAGTATGGCCGAAATATCCGTGTCGATCGCGCCGCCGATGTGATCCAGCATTTCGATGACCGTCACCCCGGCGCCTGCTGCGGCAAAATAGTTTGCCATCTCCAGCCCGATGACGCCGCCGCCGACAATGACAAGCCTTGCCGGTACCTTGTCGGTGTCCAGAATCTCGCGGCTCGTAACCGCAAAACCTTTTTCAAGCGCTTCCTTAAGGCCGGGTATCGGCGGCACGACGGGAACAGACCCCGTGCAAATCAGCAGTCTCTTTCCGATATGCCGTTCCTCGCCGCAGCGGACCTCAAAACCTTCGCCGCTGCGGCCAAGCAGATAGGCTTCGCCGTTCACAAGCGTCACCCCCGCCGCCTTGAGCTTGGCTTTTACGCTTCCCACAAGGGCCGCCACCACCTTGTTTTTTCTCTTTATTACGGCAGAGTGGTCAATCGAGACCTCCGCGGCCCTCACGCCGTATTTTTCGCCATGCGCCGCCCCTTCCTTGAGCTTGGCGGAATAGAGCAGTGTTTTTGTGGGAATGCAGCCTTCGTTGAGACACACGCCGCCCACCTCGCGCTTTTCGATCAAAAGCGTTTTCAAGCCGGCCTGCGCCGCGCGCTCCGCACCGAGATACCCGCCCGGGCCGCCGCCCACCACAATCAAGTCAACCATTGCTGTTTCTCCTTATCCCACTAGTAAAAGATCGAAATTTTCCAGATTCGCACAAAGTTCTTTTAAGAACCGGGATGCCGGCGCTCCGTCCGTGGCGCGATGGTCGTACGTGAGCGACAACCCCATCGCCGGATACACATCGCCGGACGCCTTGATGCGGCTGACGATCGCACAGACACCGAGTATCGCCGTCTGGGGCGGATTGATGACGGGCGTAAAGCTTTCCACGCCCAGCGAGCCGAGATTCGTCACCGTGAATGTGCCGCCCGTCAGGAGTTCGGGGCTGATGCTGCCCGACTGCGCCATTTTAATGAGCTGCTTGGCGTCTTGGGATATCTGCCGAAGCGACCGGAAATCGGCGTTGAACAGCGTCGGCACAAGAAGCCCGCGCTCCGTATCCACCGCAATGCCAAGATTCACGATGCGGAAAAACCGCATTTTATCGTCAAGAAAATGGGCGTTGAGAGGCGGATGATTTTTCAGTGTGCGCGACACGGCATACAGTATCATATCGTTCAGCGTGATGTCGCCATACTCGCCGCCGCTTTCCTTGAAGCGCTGTCTCAGCGCGAGAAGCCGCGTGGCGTCGAAGCTTGCGTGATGCGTCAGCTGAGCCATTGCCGAAAGCGACAGGTGCATGGTTTTCGCAATCACCTTGCGCACATTCGAAAGCGGCTGGTCCGCATATGCGTCCTCTGCCGTTTCGGCCGCGCGTTCGGTCTGAGCCGCCCGAACGGAGCTTTCCGCCTGGGCGGACAGCGCATAAATATCGCGCTCTATGACGCGCCCGTTTGGCCCCGTCGGTACGGCGTCCGCCGCATCGACACCCTGCCTCTCCGCAGCCGCTTTCGCGCGGGGAGAAGCAAAAACCCTGCCATCGCTCCGCGGCGCAGGCTGCGCGTGAATACCGGCCGCTTCCGTTTTGGCATCGGCTTCGGCGGGCGTTACCGCCGCGGCCTTTCCTCCGCTTCTTTCCGCCAGCAAGGCGCCGATGTCCTCGCCCTCGCTGCCTATCACACATACGGCATCAAGACAGGGGATATCTTCGCCTTCCCGGGCGAGTATGGCGAGAAGCGTCCCCTCAATTTTCGCCTCTTCCTCAAAGGTGGCTTTGTCCGTCTCATATGTAAACAGGACATCGCCCGGCTTTACCGCATCGCCCGTTTTTTTGTGCCACTCGGTAATCACACAGCTTTCTACCGACTGCCCCTGTTTGGGCATGATCACAATTTCAGCCATGTTTCGTCTCCTTTATTTCTTTATATCGTTTTGTTATATCTTTGTTTTGTCTTTGTTTTTCTTTATTATATTGTGTTTAATATTTGTTTGCAAGCAAAAAAAATGGTTTGGCATTGATATTTCAATGCATCTCATATAAAATGATAAAAAATAAGGAAGGACAACACAGCATGCTGATAAACGACCGGCATCAGAAAATCATGGAACTCATCAATACGCGCGGCGTCGTCAAGGTCAACGAACTGAGCGAGCTTCTAAACGTGACCACCGAGACCGTCCGGCAGGATCTCAACAAGCTTGAAGCGGACAAAATGCTGCTCAGAGTGCACGGAGGCGCGTGTTCGCTCAAAAACAGCCAATCCGAGCCTTATTTTTCGGAACGTGAAGTCATCAATGTGGAACAAAAAAATGAAATTGCAAGGGAAGCCGTCAGGCATATACAACCCTATGAACAGATTTCTCTCGATTCGAGCACAACGTCTTGGTTTGTGTCAAAGCATATTCCCAACATGCCGCTGACCGTGCTCACAAATTCGCTGCGCGTTTCCGGCGAGCTGGTCGGCAAGGACAAAATCGACGTCATCATGCTTGGCGGCATACTGCAAAGGCGCACGATGGGATTCATCGGACGCGGCACGCAGGTGGCCATCAGCGCTTATCATGTGAATAAGGCGTTCATCTCCGCGAAAGGCCTCCACTACGAGAGCGGCATTACGGATTCCAACGAGGCCACCGTCATCGTGGAACAGGAAATGATGAATATCGCAAAAGAAACGTATCTGCTTATCGACTACAGCAAATTCGGCCATGCCAGCCTCATACAGGTTGCGCCGCTCAGCAGAGTTCACACCATCATTACGGATTCAAACACCGGCGACGACGCGATTGCCGATCTGCGGGAATATGCGGGCAAAGTGATCAAAGCACCGCGCTAAGCCCTTATATTTGCATAGTGCCGGATCACTCCAAAAACATCGGCGTTGAGAGATAGCGTTCGCCCGTATCCGGCAGGATCACGACAATCGTCTTGCCCTCGTTCTCCGGCCTCTTGGCCAGTTTGACCGCCGCCCAAACCGCCGCTCCCGATGAGATTCCCACAAGCAGCCCTTCCGTCCGGGCAATCTCCCTGCCCGTCTCAAACGCATCTTCGTTCCTTACGGCAATGATCTCGTCGTACTCGCCCGTATTGAGAACGTCCGGCACAAAGCCGGCGCCGATGCCCTGTATACCGTGCGCGCCGGCGCGCCCCTCCGACAGAACGGGCGAATCCGCCGGTTCCACAACCACGACCTTCACATTCGGATTCTTTTGCTTGAGGTACTCGCCGACGCCTGTCACCGTGCCGCCGGTACCCGCTCCCGCCACAAAAATATCCACCTTGCCGTCCGTATCCTCCCATATCTCAGGGCCCGTCGTCGCTCTGTGAACCGCAGGATTGGCGGGGTTGACAAATTGCCCCGGAATAAACGAATGCTTCGTATTCTTCGCGAGTTCTTCCGCCTTGTCGATCGCACCTTTCATGCCCTTTCCGCCTTCCGTCAGCACCAGCTCTGCGCCGTAGGCTTTCAGCAGATTCCGGCGCTCCGCACTCATCGTTTCGGGCATGGTCAGTATCACGCGATAGCCGCGCGCCGCGGCAACGGACGCAAGGCCGATACCCGTATTGCCGCTTGTCGGCTCAATAATCACGCTGCCCGGCTTTAAAAGGCCCTTTTGCTCCGCGTCGTCGATCATCGCCTTGGCGACTCTGTCTTTCACGCTGCCCGCCGGATTGAAATATTCGAGCTTGGCGACAACCGCCGCCTTAAGATCATGCTTCTTTTCAAAATTGGTCAGCTCAAGCAGCGGCGTTTTTCCTATCAGTTCCGTTAAGCTTTTATGCACTCTCGACATGGCGTTGCCTCCCGCGACGTTAGAAGTATTTCATATATGTTTTATATGAATTTTATCATAGGCCTCTGTTTGTGTTTTGTCAACATCAAACAAAGCCGGGCTTTTCGATATTATCATAAACGGCGCAAAAAATGAAAAATCCCCCGATCGTCCGGGAGCCAAACCGTCAATAAAGCTAAAAAATATCATTTGTGGGCAAGACGGGCTTTGCCCGCGCAGCCCACACCTTGTTGCGGTTTTGCGCCGTTTCGAGCTTGCGAGGAACAAGCAAAACCGGAAAACTGTCGAAAAAACCTTTGGTTTTTCGACAAGCTGAAATCCCCCGATCGTCCGGGGGATTTCGCCTGACCGTTTCAGTAACGGTTGTCGAATATCCGTTTCGTCTTTTTTTCGCTTCGCGGCAGCTCGCCCATCTCCACAGGAACCGCAATCACGGTGATGCCGATCTTGCTCTTAAACACATGCTGAATCTCCTTCGCGGCTTCCGTCTTGCCATAGCCCGCGTTCAGCTCCACAAAAAGCCGGCATTCATCCTTTCCGTTCATGTGGTCGATCATAAACTGGTATTCGCTTGAACAGCACGGTATGCCCTGAAGCGCTTCCTCGATCT
>JAJUJH010000114.1 GCA_029265435.1 Clostridiales bacterium | reverse complement strand
CGGCACAACGCGGCGGACACCCATTTCCACCGCCTTCTGGACGATCTCCTCCATTTTTGCCATCTTCGGGTACGCCTGATACAGTGTCACCTGTATATCCGGTTCGGTCGCGTTTTTTTGTATTGAAACGATATCGGCAAGAACCTGCGTACCGATGTGTTTGATTCGGCAAACATAGTCGCAGCCTGTCCCGTCAAAAACGATGCATTCTTCGCCTTCGTTCATGCGAAGCACCGTTTTGAGATGCTTCGCCTCATCTCCTTCCAGCGTCACGCTGTTTTCATGAACGTCCTCCGGCCGTGCGTAAAACCGATGCATCAGCGTTTCCTCGCAGCCATTGCGCGCCAGTCGGTCATTGCGACCGACTCGATCACGCAAAAACCGTTTTGCTCAAGCGAGCTGTGGATTTCATCTTCTCTCTCGGCAATAATGCCCGATACGATATAAACACCGTCGTCTTTCAAATATCCCGCGACATTTTCGTTAAGCCGAAGAATGATATCCGCGATGATATTGGCAAGAATAATATCGTACTTCTTCTTGTCCGCGTTTTGAAGCAAATCAGAATGCCGGACCTCCATTACCGCCGCGCCGTTTGCGGCCGCATTTTTACCGGCGACTTCGACGCTGACAGCATCGTTATCAAGCGCCAGAACACTTGCCGCGCCAAGCTTTGCCGCGCCGATGCCCAGTATGCCGGAGCCGCATCCGACGTCAAGCACAGAAGCCTTGGGAGGCATATGCTTTTGCAGCAGTTCAAGGCACATGCGCGTGGTTTCGTGCTCGCCCGAGCCGAAAGCCATTCCGGGATCGATTTCGATGATGATATCTCCGTCTTCGGCATCGATCTGCTGCCAAGTCGGCTTCACCACAAAACGGCCCGCCGCACGGAAAGCCTTAAAATTCATTTTGAAGTTCTCATTCCAGTCGGTATCCGGCACCGTATTGACGCTTATGTCAGCCAGACCGATACCGGCATCGTTTTTTATGCCGGCCAATCGGGTCTTTACAAATTCAAGCGTGTCGGAAAAACCCATTTCGCCGTAATACGCCTTTACGGTCACAATGCCGCCGTCGTTCATCGCATATTCCAAATATTCGTCGCGGTTGGCCCGAGGAACGCTTCCGCCTTCTATCTCCACTCCGCCTGCGCCCGCATCCATCAGCACTGAAGAAACAATATCCGCCGCTTCTTCCGTCGTCTTCACACAAATCTGCTTCCAGTTCATTCTCCCCTGACTCTTTCAAAAAAACTCTTTTTTGCAGCCGACAGCTTGTCGAATTCGCGCAGCAGCGCCTTTTGTTTATCGCTCAATTTTTTAGGCACATCCACGTTCACTTTCACATAAAGGCTGCCTTTTTTGGACGAATGAAGATGGGTAATGCCTTTGTCCTTAAGACGGAATATCGTTCCGGTCTGTGTGCCTTCACCCATTTTGAGCTTCGCTTTCCCATCAAGCGTGGGTATGCTGAGCTCAGCGCCAAGCGCCGCATCCACAAAAGACACAGGAATATCCAGATATAAGTCGTACCCTTCGCGCTTGAATATCTCGTGAGGCTGCACATAGATATATATCTGCAGGTCTCCGGGCGGGCCGCCGCGCTGCCCCGCCGCACCCGCGCCGCGCATCGTGAGTATCTGCCCGTTATCGATGCCCGCCGGAATATCGACGCTGATCGTCTTTTGCTTCGTGACTATGCCGCGTCCGCCGCATTCACCGCACGGCTCTTTGATAAAGCTTCCGCGGCCGCCGCAATCGGGGCAGTCCGTCACATTGACAAAGCTGCCGAACGCCGTGTTGCGCTGCTGTCTGACCTGGCCCGTACCGCCGCATGTTTGGCATGTCTGAGGAGAAGTCCCTTTTTTGGCGCCGGTTCCGCTGCATTCGGCGCATGTTTCA
The DNA here is from genome assembly GCA_029265435.1 of Clostridiales bacterium. Taxonomy (GTDB): domain Bacteria; phylum Bacillota; class Clostridia; order Christensenellales; family SZUA-584; genus SZUA-584. The sequence goes on along the minus strand of JAJUJH010000114.1, from coordinate 6,663 downwards.
TCTTTATTGAGCCTGACGTCTTTCCTGGCGCCGAATGCCGCCTCTTCAAAAGTAATGCGCAGCTCCATGCGTAAATCGGCGCCGCGCACAGGACCGTTCCGCCTTGCCGTTCGCCCGCCGCCGAAAAATGATTCAAAGATGTCGCCAAAGCCGCCCATAAAATCTTCAAAGCCACCAAAGCCGCCGCCCGCCGTTTGGTCGAATGCCGCGTGACCGAACGCATCGTATTTCCTGCGCTTCTGCTCGTCGCTCAGCACGCTGTACGCTTCGCTGGCTTCTTTAAATTTCTCCGCCGCGGCGTCCTTATCTTCATTCACGTCCGGATGATACTGCTTGGCCAGTTTTCTGTATGCTCTTTTTATTTCATCGCCGGACGCATTTCTATCTACGCCCAGCACCTCATAGTAGTCTCTTTTTTCCGCCAAATTAAGCACCGCCTGAAAATAATGAGATTATGACACCCGAAAAGCCAAAGCGTGTGGCGCTCTGGCTTTATCGGCTGTCATAAGTATATATATGATTTTATTTGTCTTTTTTCTCATCGTCAACGACTTCGTAATCCGCATCCACCACATTATCGTCCGGCGGCGCCTGCGAAGCGTTTTGCTGGTAGCCTCCCGCCCCCGCGGCGTTGGCCTGTGCGTTGGCCTGCTGATACACTCTGCCGAATATCTCGTAAGACACCTGCGAAAGCTTTTCCGTCGCCGCTTTGACTGCGCTCATATCCGTTCCCGCAAGAGCGCTCTTTACATTGGAGATCTCCGCTTCGATCTTGCCCTTGTCTTCGCTGCTGATCTTGTCGCCCAGATCCTTTATCGTTTTCTCGGTCTGGAAAACAAGGCTGTCGGCATTGTTTCTGATTTCGACCTTTTCTTTCTCCTTGCGGTCGGCTTCAGCATACATCTCCGCCTCTTTCACAGCTTTGTCGATGTCTTCCTTCGACATGTTTGTCGATGCGGTGATCGTCACTTTCTGCTCGTTGCCTGTGCCCAGATCCTTCGCGGATACGTGCACGATGCCGTTGGCGTCGATATCGAATGTCACCTCGATTTGCGGTACCCCTCTGGGGGCCGGCGGAATACCCGTCAGGTTGAAACGGCCAAGCGTCTTGTTATGCGCCGCCATTTCTCTTTCGCCCTGAAGCACATGGATTTCCACGCTGGTCTGACCATCCGCAGCCGTAGAGAACACCTGGCTCTTTTTGGTCGGAATCGTCGTGTTCCTTTCAATCAGCTTTGTGAACACGCCTCCAAGCGTTTCGATGCCGAGCGAAAGCGGTGTGACGTCAAGCAATACGATGTCGTTGACTTCGCCGCCGATAACGCCGCCCTGGATAGCCGCGCCGATGGCCACGCATTCGTCGGGATTGATGCCCTTGAACGGTTCTTTCCCGGTTATCTCCTTCACCTTGTCCTGGACCGCCGGAATGCGCGTGGACCCGCCGACAAGTATCACCTTTGACAGATCGGATGTCTTTATACCCGCGTCCCGAAGCGCCTTGCGCGTCGGTTCAGCCGTCATTTCCACGAGGTCGGCCGTAAGCTCGTTGAACTTTGCGCGTGTCAGCGTCATTTCAAGATGCTTTGGGCCCGACGCATCCGCCGTGATGAACGGCAGGTTGATGCTCGTCTGCAGCACGCCTGAAAGCTCGATTTTCGCTTTCTCCGCCGCATCTTTTATACGCTGCATGGCGCTTTTATCTTTCGATAGATCGATACCGTGAGATTTTTTGAACTCGGCCACAATATAATCCATGATCTTCTGGTCGAAATCATCGCCGCCGAGACGGTTGTTGCCGTTTGTCGCGAGCACCTCAAACACGCCGTCGCCGATCTCCAGTATGGAAACGTCGAACGTACCGCCGCCAAGATCGAATACAAGAATCTTCTGTTCTTCCTCCTTGTCGATGCCGTATGCGAGCGAAGCGGCTGTCGGCTCGTTGATGATTCGCTGCACGTTGAGCCCGGCGATTTTCCCCGCGTCCTTTGTCGCTTGCCGCTGGCTGTCCGTAAAATATGCCGGAACTGTGATAACCGCATCCGTAACGGGTTCTCCAAGATACGCTTCCGCGTCGCTCTTGAGCTTTTGCAGTATCATCGCGCTGATTTCCTGCGGCGAGTAATTCTTTCCGTCGATGCTGACCTTTCTGTCGGTACCCATATCCCTCTTAATGGAAATGATCGTCCTTTCGGGATTGGTAACCGCCTGGTTTTTAGCCACTTTACCGACAAGCCTTTCGCCCGTATTGGAAAACGCCACGACAGACGGTGTTGTTCTGCTTCCTTCCGCGTTGACGATAACGGTCGGCTCGCCGCCTTCCATCACAGCCACGCATGAGTTTGTTGTTCCCAAGTCAATGCCAATGATTTTACCCATATCGTTTTTCCTCCCGTATGAAAATATATATTACTTGTTAACCATGACCATGCAATGACGGATGACCTTGTCATCCATCTTATATCCCTTCTGCGCCACAACCGCCACCGTGCCGGATTCCTCGCCTTCCTTCGGCTCCACCATTTGTATCGCCTGATGGATATTCGGGTCAAACACATCTCCAGGCGCGCCCATCTGCGTTACGCCCATCTGCTCAACCGCAGACGCAAGCTGCTTGTATACCATCTTAAACCCTTGAGCCAGCGCGTTTTCTTCTCCGTCGGGGATGTGTTCAAGCGCTCTTTCAAAGTTGTCTAGCACCGGCAGTATTTTTAAAATGGCGTCGCATTGCCCTTCCTTAAAAGCATCGGCGCGTGTAGACGCCATCCTTTTCTTGTAGTTGTTAAAATCGCTGAACGTCCGCAGGTATTTGTCTTTAAAATCGTCACGCTCCGCAATCGCCTCCGCCAGTTTGCCGTCGATCTTTGCGCTTTTCTTTTTGGCCTTTTCCTGCTTTTCTCCCTTTAGAGAATCCTCGGCGCTTTCCGCTTTTCCGTCATTTTGTTCGGTCGTCTCATTCTGAACCGTCTCTTTTTCATTTAATTCTTTCTCATTCATCTCTTTTTCACTCATTCGTCCGGTCTTCCCCCTTTAATCTTCCTTTTCAATAAAGCTTGCCAATATGCTGTTCAGGCTGTGGCTGACATACCCAAGTATCGAAATCACCTTTGCATAGTCCATGCGCGTCGGCCCGATGACACCGAAAGAACCGAGCGATTGGCCGCCTATTTTATACGTTGCCGTTACGACGCTCATATCGTAAAGCTCCTTGACCTCGTTCTCCTGCCCGATTGTGACGGAAAACTCGAGCTGTGTCGCTTTTTTCATCATCTCATAAAGCATATCCTTTGTTTCAAGAACCGTCAGAAAGTTTTTAGCCTTCTCGACGCTCATATAATCGGGATAGTCGATGATGTTCTGCGTTCCGCTCAGCACGATTCCCTTTTCGCCAATCGGTTCGACACTGTTTTCGATGGCCTTCACGACTTCTGTGATGAATTCGCTGCCATCCCGGGCATTTTCGCAGATATAACCCGTTAAGTCCTTTTCCGCTTCTTCGAGCGTTTTATACTGGAGCTTATCCGTCAGCATATTGGATATCATCTCAAGATAATCCGGCGTAATGCCTTCCGGCACGACGATGACCGTATCGGTTACAAGCCCGGCGTCCGTAACCACAAGCAAAATCGCTTTTTTCTCGGTGATTTTCACGAGCTGTATCTTCTTGATAACGGATTTTTTGAGCTGGGGCTTTAACACCATCGATATGTGATGCGTGGTGTCCGACAGCACCTTCGCCGCTTTTTCCATGACCTGCCCGACCTCGCTCATTTTCTCCTGAAAATAGCTTTTGATACGCTCCGCTTCAACCGGGCTCAGCTTCACAACCTTCATGAGCCGGTCCACATAAAACCGATACGCTTTTTGCGACGGGATGCGCCCCGCCGATGTGTGCGGCTGTTCCAAAAAACCCAGTTCCTCAAGATCAGCCATTTCGTTTCTGATCGTGGCCGAACTCAGTTCAAAACCGTTTTTCTTGGATATTGTTCGCGAACCGATAGGAAGACCGGTCATGATATAATCGTCGATAACGGCTTTCAGTATGCCGATTTTTCTCTCGCTTAAATCCATGCGCCTTCCTCCCGTTCCGTTTCATTCTGTTGTTAGCACTCATTAAAGTCGAGTGCTAACACCATGGTTTAAAAATAGCACTTATTGTCTGCAAAGTCAAGCGCCCGAAATCATGTTCACATATTTTTTATATATTCGCTTATCAGCGCGTTTTGCAGATCGAACCCCTTCAGAGTCGGATAAATTCCCTTCCCGTCCTGCGTGATAAGACCCGCGTCCCGTGTTTTTTGAATGGCGTCTTTAAAATCGGCCAAAAAATTCCCGCAAAAACGCATATGATAATCTTCAAAATTGATGCCTGCTTTCAATCTGAGCCGAAGCATGATATATTCAAAAATCAAACCGTCTCGGTTTAGAACTTCTTCTTCCGCGACCGGCTTTTGTTTTTTCTCAGCGCGATCCATATACATGTCCAAATCAGTCGTGTTTGCGAACCGGCGAAAGCCGTCTTCATTGAGGCAGGAATGCGCGGCCGTACCCAGCCCCAAATATTCTTCGCCCGTCCAATACTTCAGATTGTGCCGGCATTCAAAGCCTGGTTTTGCGAAATTCGACGTTTCATAATGGCGGTATCCGGCCCCGCACAAAATCTCCGCCGCGAAATGGTACATTTTCCGGTCCGTATCTTCGTCCGCACCCGAAAAACGCGACGCAAGCGGCGTACCCGCCTCAAGCTTGAGCGCATACACGGATATATGCTGAGGCGACAGCGAAACCACGCGCCTTATCGTTTCCTGAAAGTTCTCAAGCGTCTGACCGGGCAGCCCGAATATCAAATCCACATTGATGTTAAAAAAGCACTTCGCCGCCGCATAATACGCGCGTTCAAAAACATCCCATGTATGCCCGCGTCCGATATTTTCCAATACGTCGTCGTCATGCGTCTGCAAACCGATGCTCAAACGGCTGACGCCCAAAGACGCATAGCCGGAAAGCTTATCCTCGTCCAACGTTTCGGGATTCGCTTCCATCGTGACTTCCGGATTGTTCCATCGGCAAACCGACTGCAGCGTCCTAATGATACGCTCTGTTTGTCTTACGCTCAGCAGCGACGGTGTGCCTCCGCCGATAAACACCGTATCGGCCGTCCGTTTTTTCAGCACGCCGCTGTATATTTTGGCTTCTTCAATAAGCGCATCGATGTACCTGTCGATATCGGACAGCCTGTGAGGATATGATACAAAATCGCAGTAAGCGCATTTCCGCAGGCAAAACGGTATGTGAACGTATATGCCGATCGTATTCATCAGTCCATCTTGAGAACAGACATAAACGCTTCGGACGGCACCTCCACGCTTCCGACCTGCCGCATGCGTTTCTTGCCTTCCTTCTGCTTTTCAAGAAGCTTCTTTTTACGCGTAATGTCGCCGCCGTAGCATTTGGCAAGCACGTCTTTGCGCATCGCTTTCACCGTCTCCCGCGCAATCACTTTTCCGCCGATCGCCGCCTGAATGGGGATCTCAAAAAGCTGGCGCGGTATTGCGTCTTTGAGCTTTTCGGCTATGCTTCGGCCGCGTGCGTATGCCCTGTCTTTGTGCACAATGATCGACAGCGCGTCGCACATTTCGCCGTTCAGCAGCATGTCAAGACGCACAAGATCGCTCTTTTTATAGCCCTTCAGTTCATAATCGAGCGACGCGTATCCGCGCGTGCGCGATTTGAGTATATCGAAAAAATCGTATATAATCTCGTTCAACGGCAGCTCGTAATGGATCATCACGCGCGTCCCCTCAATGTATTCCATATTCTTAAACACACCGCGTTTTTCCTGACAGATATCCATAACGGCCCCCACGTACTCGTCGGGCGTCATGATCGTCGCGTCCGCGATGGGCTCCTCCATATAATCTATGGAGGTGGGCGGCGGCAGGTTTGTCGGGTTTTCCACCACGATCATCTCTCCCTTGACGGTGACGACATGGTAGCTGACGCTTGGCGCCGTTGTCACGAGGTTAAGGTCAAATTCACGCTCAAGGCGCTCCTGTATGATCTCCATATGCAAAAGCCCGAGAAAACCGCATCGGAAACCGAAACCGAGCGCGACGGAGGTTTCCGGCTCGTAGATGAGCGACGCGTCGTTGAGCGCAAGCTTAGCAAGAGCGTCCTTCAAGTCCTCATAATCCGCCCCGTCGGCCGGATAAATGCCGCAGAACACCATGGGGGTGACTTCCTTGTATCCTGGCAGCGGTTCTGCCGCACCGTCTTTCGCGTTGGTGATCGTATCTCCCACGCGCGTATCCGATACGTTTTTTACGCTTGCGGCGATATAGCCGACTTCTCCGGCAGAAAGCGACGCGGTCTTGAGCGGATACGGTGTGAAAACGCCGGTTTCCGTGACCTCAAAACGCTTTCCGGCCGCCATAAACAGAATTTTATCTCCCTCCGCCACGCGCCCCTGTTTCACGCGCACATAGCTGATCGCGCCCTTATAATTATCGTAATACGAATCGAAAATCAGCGCCTGCAGCGGCGCATCGGGTTCGCCCTTGGGCGCCGGAAGATATCTGACAATCGCTTTGAGAACATCGTCGATGCCAATGCCTTCTTTGGCACTGATACGCGGCGCATATGATGTGTCAAGCCCCAGCACATCCT
>JAJUJH010000221.1 GCA_029265435.1 Clostridiales bacterium | reverse complement strand
GCCACGGCGCTCAAGGGGATCACGATGCTCGCGGATAACGGCATTCTTTATAAAAAGAGAGGGCTGGGAATGTTTGTCGCGAAAGGAGCAAGAAACATGGTGCTTGAAAAGAGAAAACGAAGATTTTTCGAAAAATTCGTTCAGCCGCTTCTGTCGGAGGCGCAGAAACTGTCGATTTCGATGGAGGAACTTAAAGAAATGTTAAAGGAAGGGTATGGAAATGAGCGTGATTGAGATTCGAAATGTCACAAAACGCTTCGGAAGCTTAACGGCACTCCAAAATGTGTCGCTGATTTTTGAAGAAAACAAAATCTATGGTCTGCTCGGACGGAACGGCGCGGGAAAATCGACGCTTCTTGGACTGATCACCAACAAGCTGTTTCCGACGGAAGGGGATATCGTGATCGACGGAGAACCGGTTTGTGAAAACGATTCGGCGCTCAGAAAGGTTTTCTGCATGACGGAACAGTCGCTTTATCCCGATTCGATGACCGTCAAAGAAGTGCTGAAATGGACAAAGGAATTTTATCCGGATATGGACGGCGAATACGCCGGCCTGCTTGCGGATAAATTTTCGCTTAACGTCAAAAAGAAGGTCAGAGCGCTTTCCACCGGATACAGATCCATATATAAAATCGTTGCCGCGCTGTCAAGCAACGCGCCTGTGCTGCTGCTCGACGAGCCTGTGCTTGGTCTTGACGCGAATTACCGCGATCTGTTTTACCGCGAGCTGCTAGAAAGCTACAGCCGTTCGCCAAAAACCATCGTGATATCCACGCATCTCATCGAGGAGGCGGCGGGCGTCATCGAAAACGTCGTCATCATAAAAAACGGCCGGATCATTATGAACGATACAGCGCAGAACGCGCTCAATGCGGGCGTGACGGTGACAGGTCCGGCGGGAGCGGTGGACAGCTTTGTACAAGGCCGGAACGTGCTGGGGACGGATACGCTCGGCGGCATGAAGAGCGCGTATCTGCTGGAACGGATGGAACCGGATGAAGTGCCGGAGGGCATCGAAGTTTCAAGGCTGAACCTGCAAAGCCTGTTTATTCATCTGACGAATTCATAATTGGGAGGAAATGAGACATGAGATTGGCACCGGCTTTTAAATATCAGATGCACGGCATGAAATGGCCTGCAATTATATACTATATCGTCATTTATGCGCTGGTTCTCCTGTTCGGCGCTGCGCTTGTGTTCGTGGACGGCGCAGAAGTCCATATGACATTGGGTGGCATGGATGGGGCGACAATAATATTTCTGTTTGTCGTCGGGCTGAATTCGTTTAAATCGACGTTTCATATGCTTACGGTCAACGGGATATCGAGGCGGACGATGTTTGTCAGCTTTGTCGCATCCGCAGCCGCTCTGTGTGCGGGGATGGCGCTTATCGACAGCATCAGTTCATTGATATTCAGACAGTTCATCGACTATCGCCCCTTGATCGCAGAGTTTTTCGCAGACCGTTACGCTTCTGTGGGGGCTGTGCTTTACGGCGAATCTTTCCTTTGGATGTTTTGCGGTTATTTGCTTAGCATCATGATCGGCTACTTCATCACAACAGCATTTTACCGTATGAACAAGCCGCTCAAGCTGATTGTATCCATCGGAGTACCCGTGTTCTTTCTCATCGTGCTCCCGATCATCGATGCGGGGGTGTTTTCGGGAACCATATCCCGCACAGTCGATATGATACTGGCCTTCTGTTCAGGCCGTTCGAGCGGGAATCCGTATGTGGGAATGGCTTCGGATGTTGTTTTTGCGGCGATCGCCGGCGGGCTGGCTTATCTGCTGGCCCGGCGCGCAACGGTCAGACAGTTGTCGGATTAAGCGGTTCTCACGCAGTTGCGCCCGTCCTGCTTGGCGCGGTATAGAGCCGTGTCGGCACGCGTATACTGATCGATCAACGAGGCGTCCGCGCTGCGTATTAGGCGTGAGACGCCTATGCTGGTCGTGATCCTGACTTCAGATTCGTCGATCACGAAAGGCTGTGACGAAATGGCGGTGAGCAGCTTGTTGGCGACCGCCACGGCTTCGCTCAAAGAT
>JAJUJH010000085.1 GCA_029265435.1 Clostridiales bacterium | reverse complement strand
CGCCTCTCGCCGTCCTGCAGGCTCTTGATGTAACGGTTGATGGCGTCCACCTGATCGGCAGTAGTTGCCGCCGAGTTGATGACGTATTTGACCACGCCATACGGATCCCCCTGCTGAATCAGGTCCTCCGGCGAACCGGATCCCCGCATCGGTATGTCGTAAAACCTTCCGATGGCCTGCACCGCTTTTTGCCGTATCGGATCGGGGAACACATGCGTATGCACGTCAATAATCCTGAATTTTCTCATCCCATTGCCTCATATCAAATAATATCATACGGTTGATACCGTTCATCGTTTCTTTATTCCGCCGTAAGCGGCTCGATCAGCCCCGCAAGATAGAATGAGCCGCAGACCACGAGCATCGCGCCGCTTTTCTTCGCGGCGTCTTTCGCCTGCTCAAAAGCGTCGGCGGCGTTTTCCCGCACGGCGCAGCGGGTATATGCGGCAAAATGCGCCCGCAGCCGCGACGGATCTTCCGCGCGCTCCATCGGCAGACCCGTCACCGTCACTTCCACAAATCGCGGCGCAAGCAGACGGATCATCGGCAAGTAATCCTTATCCTTCATGCAGGCGAAAAGCAGTATCTTGTCTCTGTGCGGAAAATAACCGTCCAGCACGCCGCAGAGCGCGGCGGCGGCGTCAAAATTGTGCGCGCCGTCCAGCAATATATCCGGCTTGCCCGGCACATACTGCGCGCGGCATTTGAGCGCCGCGTTTTTAAGTCCCTGGCTGACCGCCTCCCGCCCGATGCCGAGCACCTGAGCGGCTTTCGCCGCAAGCGCCGCGTTGTCAGGCTGGTGGCGGCCGATGGCGCGGATATCGTATCGGCAGCCTTCAAGCTCGAACGTCTGCCCCGTCACCGATTCGGAAAGAATGCGCACCGGCGGCGCGGTAAAAAGAGGCGCGCCCATTTTGAGGCTTTCCGAACGGATCACCGCCATGGCTTCTTTCGGCTGGACGGCGGATATGACGGGCACGCCGCGCTTGATGATGCCGCTTTTGTCATACGCGATTTTCTCCAGCGTATCGCCGAGCACCGCCATATGGTCAAAGCCGATGGGCGTCAGTATGGAGACGTTGGTCGCAATCACGTTTGTCGAATCGTACCGTCCGCCGATGCCCGTTTCGATGACGGCCGCCTGAGCCCCCTCGCGTTCAAACCAGAGCAGCGCCGCCGCCGTATACGCGGCAAAAAGCGTATCGTTGACCGCAAGCCTTTTTTGCGCGACTTCTTCCATCAGCGCGCCGAACGTTTCTTCCTCGATCGTCCGTCCGCCGAGGCGGAAGCGCTCCACGGGCGAAACGAGATGCGGCGATGTGAAGCATCCGGTTTTAAGCCCCGCCGCCGTCAATATCCGGTACATGTATTCGGACACCGAGCCTTTGCCGTTTGTGCCCGCAATATGGACGACGATCATTTTTGCAGCTCGGACTGTCTCCGCGTGACCGCGGCCAGCATGTCGCGGTAGTTCTTGAGCTTCGAGCGTTCCTCATCCACGACGGCGGCAGGCGCTTTGGCGATAAAGCCTTGGTTTGAGAGCTTGCTTTCCGCGCGCCTGATCTCGTTTTCAAGGCGCGCCGCTTCCGCGCCCAGCCTCGCGATCTCTTTTTCGATATCGATCAAATCGCCGAGAGGCATAAACGCTTCCGCGCCCACGCCGATCACCGAAACGGCGTTTTCAGGCGCCGCCGTCTTATCCGCGATAAACTCAAGGCCGGAGGCGAACCCGAGGCGTTCGATATATTTCGCGCACATCTCATAGTCCGCACGCGTTTCCGGCGACGCAAGAATTTTGAGCGCCGCCCGCTTGCCCGCGGGCACGTTCATTTCGGCGCGGATATTGCGGATGCCGCGGATCAATTCCATCACATTCGCCATCGCCTTTTCTTCCAAAGCGTATTTTTTGCCCGGAACCGGCCACGCGGACAGCATGATGCTGCCTTGAGTGCCGGGCAGCGCCTTAAATATTTCTTCCGTGATGAACGGCATAAACGGATGCAGCAGCTTGAGCGTGCCTTCAAGCACGGTATTCAAAACGGATACGGCGGTCTGCCTGTCCGCTTCGTCGCCGCCGCTTAAGCGCGGCTTCGCCATCTCGATGTACCAGTCGCAGTATTCGCTCCATATGAAGTCGTGCAGCTTCTGCGCCGCCATGCCGAGTTCAAACCTGTCGATCAGCGCCGTCACGTCCTCCGCCATGTCCGACAAACGCGACAGCATCCACTTATCCGCGATATCGAGCCGGGATTCGTCGATAGGCTTTATCTCGTCGCCAGTGTTCATCAGCACGAAACGGGCGGCGTTCCATATCTTGTTCGCAAAGTTGCGAGCGGCCAGCACCTTCTCGGTTGAGAAACGCAGGTCTCCGCCCACACGCACGCCTGCGGCGAGGCTGAAGCGCAGCGCGTCCGCACCGTATTCGTCGATCACCTCGAGCGGATCAATGCCGTTTCCGAGCGATTTGCTCATCTTGCGCCCCTGCGCGTCTCGGACAAGTCCGTGTATGCTCACGTATTCAAACGGCTTTTCTCCCATGCATTCGTAACCGGACATGATCATGCGCGCGACCCAGAAAAACAGGATATCGTAGCCCGTCACAAGCACGCTCGTCGGATAAAAGTACTCAAGCTCGGGCGTTTTGTCGGGCCACCCCAGTGTGGAGAACGGCCACAGGCCGCTTGAGAACCACGTGTCCAGCACGTCTTCATCCTGGTTCAGTATGCCGTGGCCGCAGTTCGGGCACACGTCCGGCGCCTCCGTCGCAACCGTCATCGTATGACAGCTGGCACACGTCCATGCGGGAATGCGGTGGCCCCACCAAAGCTGACGCGATATGCACCAGTCGCGGATATTCTCCATCCAGTTGAAATACACCGCTTCGCTTCTCTGCGGCACGAGCTTGATATCGCCCGAGCGCACCGCCTTTATGGCCGGTTCAGCCAGCGATTTCATCGAAACGAACCACTGTTTGGAAACGATCGGCTCCACTACGGAATCGCAGCGGTAGCAATGCCCCACGTTGTGCTTATGGTCGTCGATTTTTACAAGCAGCCCCAAGGCCCGCATCTCGTCCACGATCTGCTGTCTCGCGTCGTCCTTGTAAACGCCTTCATACTTGCCGCCGAAGCTGTTGATATAGCCGCTGTCGTCGAATACGCGGATAACGGGCAGATTGTGGCGTTCGCCCATTTCAAAGTCGTTCGGATCGTGCGCGGGCGTAATCTTCACCGCGCCCGTGCCGAATTCCATGTCCACATATTCGTCCGCCACCACGGGAATCGGCCTGTTCATGATCGGCAGTATCACGTTCCTGCCCACAATGTGCTTATAGCGGCTGTCGTTCGGGTTCACAGCCACGGCGGTATCGCCCAGCATCGTTTCAGGGCGCGTCGTCGCCACCACGATGCCTTCTCCCCCGTCTTCCGCCGGATAGCGGAAATGCCACAGATGCGAATCGTGCTCCGCATATTCCACCTCCGCGTCGGAAAGCGCCGTGCGGCAGTCCGGGCACCAGTTGATGATGCGGTCGCCCTTGTAGATAAGGCCTTTTTTATACAGGCGCACGAAAAATTCGTTGACGGCACGGTTGCAGCCCTCATCCATCGTGAAGCGCTCGCGCGCCCAGTCGCACGAGGAACCGAGCTTGCGAAGCTGTTTGACGATGCGCCCGCCGTACTGCTTTTTCCACTCCCACGCGCGCTCCAGGAACTTCTCGCGTCCGAGTTCCTCTTTTGACGTGCCTTCTTCCCGAAGCTTGTCCACGATCTTGACTTCCGTCGCGATGCTCGCGTGATCGGTGCCGGGCAGCCAGAGCGCCTCATAGCCCTGCATACGCTTTGTGCGGATGAGCGCGTCCTGTATCATGTTGTCAAGCGCGTGCCCCATATGAAGCTGCCCCGTAATGTTGGGCGGCGGTATCACAATGGTGAACGGCTTTTTGTTTTTATTGACTTCCGCATGGAAATACCCGTTTTTCTCCCACTCGTCGTATAAACGCTGTTCGACTTCCTTCGGGTCATATACCTTTTCCAGCTGCTTTGCCATATCGTCCTCCGTTATCCGTTGTTTTTTCCTTTCGCACAGGGCCGCGCGTTTGTGCCCAATGGCCCCGGACTGCCTATTTGAGCGAAAGGCGTTCAAAAAAATAAAAAACCGCCCCAAAAAGGACGGATGATCCGCGGTACCACCTTGATTCAGACGCCGTATACGCGCCTGCGCTCACGCCCGCCTAACGCGCGGCATACGCCTACGGCTACAGTCCGCTCACCGCAGGAGCTCCAAAGCGACTTCGCGCACGCTGTTTTGCGGAGCCCTTTCAGCCGGCGAAGCCCCTCTCTTTCGCAAACGCTTTTGCGCTACTCCTCTTCATCATTGCATTGGCAGAATTATAATACAGCCGGCGGGGCATGTCAACGCAAAAAGCAAACGGAAGCAATCGGGTTTTAAGCGGTAAGCCTCTGTTTATCAAAAAGAGCGCCGTGTATTTTTCGATTCATACCATATCCCGTTTTCAAGCCGTATATCCAGAGAAGCATTGACCTTATTTTGTCACATACCCTTCCTTGTTTGTTCGCAATTATATGGTATATAATGAGTGCACCACATATGAGAGGCTGTGACGCATGGAGCTGTTATGGATGATACTCTCGGCTGTGCTGCCGGGTATTGTTTTGGCGATGTGCATCGTCTTTATCGACCGATACGACAAAGAGCCCAAAATGCTGCTGATAAAGGTATTCTTTTTCGGCATGCTGGCCACGCTGCCGACGATCGCCGTCGAATCATTCGGGCAGCGTTTCAACATATTCCGGGGGCTTTACGGCACACTGTTTGAAGCGTTTATCGTCGTCGGTCTGAGCGAAGAGTTCTTCAAGCGGCTGGTGGTGCTGCGCTTTGCGTTCAATCACCCCGCTTTCAACGAAAAACTGGACGGCATCGTTTATTGCGGCATTGCCGCGCTCGGTTTTGCGACGATGGAAAACATATTCTATATCGTCAACTATTCCGCGGCCGTTCCGGACATATGGGTCACGCGCGCGCTTTTAAGCGTTCCCGCACATATGCTGCTTGGCGTCACGATGGGTTATTATCTCTCGCTGTCGCGGTTTTGCATGGACCCGGGGCTTTGTATCGAATATATGAAGAAATCGCTCTATGTGCCCGCCTTGCTCCACGGCGCTTTCGATTTCATTCTGATGACGAATCTGCCGCTGATATCTCTCGCGCTGATTCCGTTTGTGGCCGTACTATGGATATTGAGCATCGTCCGTCTTCGCCGCTATTACAAGGAATCGAAAAGCAACCGCAGATTTTGACATTTGACCTTTTCTCTTTGGGGTGTGTACAATAACGATACCGTCAGTTGTCAACAATGGGGGCGCGCCATGAATCCGAACGCTTCGTTTGATGCAAAGCATGTTTTTAAAAAGCTGGTCTGGCTTCTGACAGGGCCTATATTCTATGTGCTGTTCCGGCTTTCGTTCCTCTGGCCCGCTTTTACGGAATCCGTTTATTCGCGCGGCATCTATCCTCTGCTCGCACAGCCTCTTTCCACGCTGACCGGCCTTTTGCCGTTCTCACTCGGCGAGCTGCTGCTGTATGCGGCTTTGCTCGGCGCCGCCGTGTTTGTCGCGCTTATGGTCGCATCCGCTATACGTGCGGGACGCCTGTGGTGGAAAACGCTTCTAAACCGTCTGATCATCCTTTTCAGCATCGTGTCGATCATATATGCGGTATTCGTCGGCATCTGGGGCTTTAACTATGCGCGGCAGCCGCTCGGCGTTTCTCTCGGACTCGATGCGTCGCCCGCCGCCGTCGATGAGCTGTATTCAACCTGCGAAGCGCTGATCGATAATGCCAATTCGCTGCGTGCGCAGGTGCCGGAAGACGAAAACGGCGTGTTTTCCCCCGACCTGACAAAATCGGAGATCATGTGCCGTATTCCCGCCGAATACAGCAGCGCCGCCGAGGTCACAGGCCGTTCGTTTTTGGGCGGCAGCTTCGGGCGCGTCAAGCCGGTGCTATACTCCGAGGGCATGTCGTGGTCATATCTTTGCGGCGTGTATTTTCCGTTTACCGCGGAAGCCAATGTGAATGTGAACGCTCCGGATCTGCTCTTTGCGTCGTCGTGCGCTCACGAGGAGGCGCACCAGCGCGGGTTTGCGCGCGAGGATGAGGCCAACTTCCTCGCTTACTACGTGCTCTCATATTCGGACAATGCATCCATGCGGTATTCGGGTACGATGCTTGCGGTCATCCACGCGATGAACGCCCTTTACAGCGCCGACGCAGACAAATACTTCGAGCTTCGGAAAAAGTATTCCGACGGCATCGACCGCGATTTGCAGGACAACGGCGCGTATTGGCGCAGGTATGAAAGCGATGTCAGTCAGACCGCCCAGCAGGTCAACAACTCTTACCTTAAGGCCAACATGCAATCCGACGGTGTGAAAAGCTACGGGCGCATGACGGATCTTCTGATCGCGCTGTGGCGCAGCGGAGGCATCAGGCCGAACCAATAAAAAAACCGCCGAAGGATGCCGGCGGTTCAGGCTGTCAATAAAGCTAAAAAAAATCTGCGTGCAAAACGGGCTTTGCCCGCGCAGCCCACACCTTGCGGTTTTGCGCCGTTTCGAGCTTGCGAGGAACAAGCAAAGCCGGAAAACGGTCGGAAAATCGAAGGTTTTCCGACAAGCCGGTCCGCCGAAGCGATACCGGCGGTTTCAGGATATAATTCCCTATTGGTTTAAATCAACGCTTTTGGAACCAAACACGATGATCACACCGTCTTTGTTCCAAACAAGATCGCCTTCTGGCGCCGTCACATTTTCAAATTTCCTGCCGTATGCGGTATAGACGTTATCCGGCTGATTGCCGTAAAGCGACGGTGCGCACGTGATATAACCCGTCACGCTTTTCACAGAATCGTCGTATTTTTCGGCTGTGATCGCAAATTCCTGTGATATTTCGCCGCCCGCTTTTGTGATCTTGACGGAATCCCGCGTTTTTCCGTCCTGAGAGAGCACGGATATGTACAGTATCGCGCCGTCCAATATGTCCGTGGTTCCGGATACCGTAATCTTATCACCGTTCACCGCGATATCACAGCTCCCCGTGACCGAAACGGCGGCCCCTTCCGTTGACGATTTCGGTTTGGACAGATCGACGGAACCGCAGCCCGCCGCCGTCAATACAACGGCAAGCGCCGTAAAAAGCGCGGCGGCTTTTATAAAGCGTTTCATCAGCATTCAATTCCCCTTTGTTAATATCGTACTCAAGTATACAAAAAATCGCATGGTCTGTAAAGCAAAAAACGGCCCCTCTTACCGGCTGCGAAACAGCAGTGTTTTCAATCGCAAGACCGCGTATTTCGGCAGGAATCCGTCTCTGGGCGGATATCACAACGCCCCGTGATTGCACGGGGCGCCAGACTGTCAATAAAGCGAAAATATCATTTGTGGGCAAGACGGGCTTTGCCCGCGCAGCCCACACCTTGCGGTTTTGCGCCGTTTCGAGCTTGTGAGGAACAAGCAAAACCGGAAAACTGTCGGAAAACCGAAGGTTTTTCGACAAGCTGACGCCCCGTGATTGCACGGGGCGCATAATCGAATCGTTGAAAGGCCGGCCGATTATTCCTTTACCTCACAGGGAACAAAGCCGATTTGCCCCTCCATGCAGCGGAACGTCGCAAACTCGATCCTCGACTTCGTGGTGTAGATACCCGTATCGATCTGTATCTTCACATTCGGAAAGATTGCATTAAGCACATTGACGCGCGCGTTGCTGTTTTCGGTCAGCGCTTGCTTGATCTCCTCAAGCTGTCTTGTCAGCTCGTTGTACTGTTCCTCAAGCTGTTCTCCCGCTTCAATCAGCTTTTCGCGCATCGCGAGCCTGTCCGGCGTTATGTCGCTCGGAGGGGGCATTCTCGTGATGTTCTGAATACGGTTCAGCTGCGCCTTGATCTGTCCGCGCTCCGCTTCGATCTTGGTACACCTTGCCCGTTCTTCAGGCATAACGCCAAGCTCAATTGTGGTCATGTCGTTGCCGGAGCCGATCGTTTTCGCCGTCACTTCTTTTCCCGCGCGGACGACCCCGCCCAGCAGCTTGCCGAATTTTCCCTTCAAAACTACGGAATTGCCTGCGGTGATAAGGCAATAAACGAGATAATCCGCATAAACGCTTCCCCTTGCCAAAAGCGTTGAGCGTTCGATAAACCGCGCGACGATATTGCCGCCCGCTTCCAGCCTGCCCTGGCTCATGCCCTGCATGCCGTTGCGCAGCATGATGTCTTTGCCCGCCTTCAGTACCGCGCCCTCCACATAGCCCTGAACCTCGATGCTGCCGGTTGCCTCGATCGAAAATCCCGACATGACGTTGCCGGTCACCACCACGTTTCCGTCAAATTGTATGTTTCCGACGTGAAAATCCACGTCTCCATTCACCACATACACATCGGTCACTTCGATGCGGCCGTTGATATAATCGACCCGGCCGCTTTTTTCGGCAATCAGCGATTTCCCGTCCTCCGAGACCGCCACGTTCTTTCCCTTCGGCAGCCTGACGTCCTTTCCGCGTTTGGCGGGAATCCTCTCGTTTTTGACGGTGAACCCGTCAATACCGTCCTCCGGCGGTATGGAGGTTGCTACGATATCGCCCTGCTTGACATGCTCAAACAAAACAAGATTTTTAAAATCCGCGCTGCCATCCGGCAGTATCGTCGGCGAATATGTGATTTTTGGGTTGAAATTCAAAACGACCTCGCCGTCCCTGCCTTTTTGCGGAGGCGTGCCTTTTGCGATTTCTATAAATTGATAATACCGTTTGCCATTCACGGCATCCCTGACGGTTTGCTCGTTAAGGCCGTAGGCAATCTGATAATCGTTCCTGATACGCTCCAAGACCGCGTCGGCAGCCATTTCCGCCCCCGCCAAAACAGGCGGAAAAAGCATCATGCCCGCACTCATCGAATCGGACGCAACGGTCACGACAACGTCCGAATCCGCATCCTTTTGCGTCTGCGCCGCACCCAGCCTGATACGGATATCGCCGCGCCGCAGACTATGGCGCAGCACATCCATATTCAAACCGTCAATGCCTCTTCGCGCCATGTCGAACAATACGCATTCGGTGCGCAACGGCTTCCCCGTCCCCTGTTCTCTGTTTATCTCAAGATAAACACCTTCACCGGTGTAGACGACTTCATAGGAAGCGTCCTTTGAGGGCAGCGGCGGCGTTTCGGTTCTAAACGCTTCTTCAGGCAATTGGGCCTGCTTATAATAATCATCCATCTTATCCAGCACACTCCTTACTTCGTCGTATAAAGCCCCCTCTTTATCATAAATATAAACCGGTTATGCCCCGCGCAAACACAATTCATCAATCCTTGTAGACGCGGTTCAGCGCCCCGATCATCCGCTTGATTTCATTGCGCAGACTTTTGGGCGCAAGCACCTCGGCCTTGTCGCCGAATATCGTGAGCCACGAGATAAACCCCGGGCTGACGCGTACGTTCACCGACACCGTAAAACAACCGTCTTTGATGTCGCTGACGGGCACATCCAATCCGAACCGGTCAAAAACCGCCGTCGCAAGTTCGCTGCTGAACCGTATGCGAACGTTGTGCGGATCGCCTCCGAACATGCCGAAAACGCTTCGATGGTAATCGTCGTAATCAAAGTAATTTTTGTATTCGGATACCTCTTCGATGGGGCGCTGATCCTCGCCGCTGACCTCGACGCGCGTCATTCTGTCTACGCGGAAATGCGAAAGGTTTTGGTATTTGTCGATATTGCAGATGAGATAATATGCGTCTTCAAACCACATCAGCGAATACGGGCTTGCGCTGTAGCGCCGTCCGTCTCTCTTCAGACGCTGCGTTTTATCCGGAAGGTACTCAAAATACAGAAATGTAATCTTCTTGCCGAGAGTCTGCGCGTTCACGATTCGGTCGATATTATAGTAGATCTCTTCGTTGCGCGTTTTTTGCGTGCGCGCAAGCTCTGAACGGCTTTTAAAGCTTGCCGACTGGGCCTGTCCGAACAAGTCGCCGAGCTTGTGGATAAGCTCGCGGGATTTTTTCTCCGTCATAAAGCGCGCGGCCGATACGGCGCTCGCACAGACCTGCGCTTCCGCCATCTCAAGCGGCCGTTCGCCCAGAAAATACGCCGGCACGCTGTCCGTCGTTCTGATTACGTCAAAACCGATATCTCTCAGCAGCTCGAAATCTCTGTATATGGCTTTGCGCTCCGCTTCGATGCCGCATTTTCTCAAATGATCGATAATATCGCCCATCTGTTTCGGATGATATTCGTCCGTGTTTTCCTGAAGATACTTTAATACCAGCAGCGTCCGTGCTCGTTTGGGAAAATCGCCCATACCCCCGCCTCCCATGGCCGCATCATTGATTGACACGCTTTCATATATATAGCATAATTGTACCATATATTCGGAAAAAGGAGAACATCATGCCGAAACCGGAATCCAGTTTTCAGATCAACAAGAGAAGTTTGATAACGGCCGCTTCCATCATTTTTGCGCTGATAATAGCGGCCTATTGTCTCACGCTTTTTGTGCCGCCGGGCCGTTTCGATAAAACACCCGATTCACAGGGCGACGCTGTGTACGTTCCCGGTTCCTATACACAAACCGGTGAAGCCGGCCGGTACCCCGTGTACAACATACCGCTTTCGGTCTTTAAAGCGTTTGCGCCCGGCGGCAGCGTCAATACGGTGATGATCAGCATCATGCTTTTCATACTGCTGATCGGCGGATCTTTCACGCTGCTTGATAAATCCGGCATACTGCGGGCGGTCATCGCAAAAATCGCGGCAAAGATGTACCGCCGCAAATATCTGCTCATCGCCATCATATCGTTCGTATTCATGTTCCTCGGGTCGTGCTTCGGCATACTTGAAGAGATCGTTCCGCTGATACCGCTCGTCGTCGGGCTTTCGTTCATGCTCGGCTGGGACAGCCTCATGGGCCTGTCTTTAAGCCTTTTGGCAACCAGTTTCGGTTTCGCGGCGGCACTGTACAACCCGTTTTCCATCGGCGTGGCGCAGAATCTTGCGGGCGTGCCTCTGTATTCGGGCACATGGCTGAGGCTCATATTCTTTGCGGCGGTATACGGCGTGCTGCTGCTGTTCCTGTTCCGGTACGCAAGAAAGCTGGATAAAAACCCGACGGCATCGGCGGTATACATTGAAGACGCCGAGCGCCGCGAAAAATACCGGCTCAGCCCCGCGCAGATCGAAGAAGCGGCGCGTTTCAAAAGGAGCCCGCTCATTTTCGTCGGCGTTCTGCTCGGCGTCATGTTCGCGTTTCTCGTATCTGCATCCTTCATCGGGCTTGCGGATTATTCGATGATATT
>JAJUJH010000099.1 GCA_029265435.1 Clostridiales bacterium | reverse complement strand
TTTTGTGGTCCCTTCATATCCGCCCCTTCGCCCTCGATTCCAACGTTTTTGCATTTGAACGCTGTTTGTCAAGGACGGCGGGGTCAGCTTGTATGTACTTTTCAATCTCCTTTTTCAGCTTGACTTTTTATAGCTGGTCTTGAAAGAGTATATGAGGCAATATGGCAGAAAGATGCCGCCGGTGAAATTTCATGAACGACGAACCATATTCCCGAATCGGCATATAGTAAAGTATCAATACGCTTGAAGGAGGTATGAACATGGACGGTTTATTCGGAAACAACAATTCATTGATATGGATTCTGCTGCTGTTATGCTGCTGCGGAAACGGAGGATTCGGCGGATGCGGCTGCGACGGCGGCTGTGACAATGGCTGCGGATTCGGCGGATTATGGCCCATACTGTTGCTCTGCTGCTTCGGCGGCTTCGGCGGCCAGAAATGCTGCTAGCATGAAACCATCATACATCCCGTATATAACAGTCATTTCCGGAATGCCCAAAGCGGCATTCTTTTTTTTGCAGCAATTCAAAACAGCTTAAATGACTTCGAGCTTTCGAGAAGCAAGCAAAGCCGTAAAGCTGTCGGAAAACCAAAGGTTTTCGACAAGCAAACAGCCGCTCATACGGAACGGCTGTATCGCGGTTTTATTGATATTGTGAGTTTCCAAGAATGTCAGCAATCTGCCGGCACTGGCTTTGTGTCAGCGGTCCGAATTTCATCGCGCCGAAATTCTCTTCCGCCTGGCGTTCATTTTTAACGCCTGCGATCGGCACGATACTGCCGGATTGCGCCCAAATCCAAGCGATCGCGCCCTGGGCAAGCGTGCGTCCGCCGCTTGTCAGCACCTGCTGTATGGCATCGAGCTTTTCCAAATATTCTTTTTTGGGCCGGCCCTTATCAAAGTAAACGCACCAGTCGTATCCGCTGCCTCTCACATCGTCCGGCCCGAATTTTGAAGAAGCATTGAACTTGCCGCATAAAAGGCCCATCGCAAGCGACGAATGAGCCACGCATGCCATATCGCTGCTTTCGCAAATTTGCAGCATCTCTTTTTCCTCCGGGCCGTTTTTAAACAGGTTATAGCCCATCTCAAAATCCGTCGCGTCGGAATTCTTTGCAAACACGCGCGCATGATCGATGCATCCTGTGCTCCATCCGTAGCTTCTGATCTTCCCTTCCGTCCGCAGAGCGTTCAGCGTGTCGATCATCGGCATCATCTCCTTTTCGCCAAGCTCGTAAACATGGCACATATAAACATCAATATAATCCGTCTGAAGCCGCTTCAAAGAAGCCTCGCAGGCTTTTCGGATATAGCCCGGCGATACATCCCAGCCGCCCGGAGCGTTTTTCGTGCCGGCATCAAATTCATAACCGAATTTTGTCTGAAGCACGACGCCTCTTCTTTTTCCTTTAAGCGCATTTCCTAAAATTTCTTCGCTATGACCAGCGCCGTAAACATCCGCCGTATCAAAAAACGTGCACCCGCAATCAAGCGCACGGTTCACAGCTTTATAAGCGTCCAGGTCTCTGGCACCGCTGTAACCGTCCGTTTTTCCGCAGAATGTAAAGTACCCTCCGATCGGCCAACAGCCCATTCCCAATGCGCTGACGCTCATACCGGAACGCCCAAGCTTTCTTTCCATATTTCAAACCGCCTTTACTTCTATTTGCTGAGTCATTATAATGAAATTAATTGGTATGAAATAGAGCCAATATTCTTAAATTTTTCCAACCAATCGAGAGGCATATGCATGTACGGAATCACGATCGACCATCATTCGGGCGTTTCCCTCACCCGCCAAATATGCGGGCAGCTTCGGGCCGTCATTGAATCCGGCGAGCTTAAAAGCGGCGCCAAGCTGCCGCCGACGCGCAAAATCGCAGAAGCCGTTAACGTCAACAGGAATGTGATGGTGGAGGTTTACGAACAGCTCGCCGCCGAAGGGTACCTTGTGAGCCGTGTGGGTTCGGGAACCTTTGTGGCGGATGGCATCGGCGTTGTGACCCGTGCCGCCGCTTCGGTATCGGACGCCGCTGTTAAAGAAAAAAGCAAAGTTCTTGACGATACCGGCATCATCGGCTTTTATGCCGGCATCCCCGATTTCGATTCAATGCCTTTCGCGCTGTGGGGCAAATATCTCAAGCAAGCGGCGGAAACTCTTGCGTGGATGCCTTCCGATGACGATTATATGGGCGACCGGCAGCTGAGAAAAATGCTTTCGGCATACCTGTTCAGAGTGAAAGGCATACGCTGTGAGCCGGAACAGATTATGATCGTGTCGGGCACTTCACAGGCAATGCTTCTTGCGGCGCATGCCTTTAGGGATTCATTCCCGTCGGTATATATTGAAGAACCCACCATTGATTTTACACGCGATATATTCAGGAGCGTGGGTTACGCGATAAAGCCCGTCCGCGTTGATGAAAGCGGCATGCGGATCAATGAAGATACCATCGCCGATATGGACGGTCTCATGATCGTTACGCCTTCGCATCAGTTTCCCACAGGCACCATACTCTCGATACAACGACGGCTCAAGGCGGTCGATCTCGCGGAAAAAGGGAACGCCTATATTATCGAGGACGATTATGACAGCGAATTCCGCTTTAAGGGCATGCCGGTTCCGCCGCTGCAAACACTGTCGCCGCCGCGCGTTATTCACATGGGCACGTTCAGCAAGCTGCTTTTTCCCGAAATGCGTTTGGGGTATATGGTGCTGCCGAAACCGATTGTCGGCAGATTAGTTGAAATGAAAACGGCGCTGAACCTGATTGCGCCCGCCGTCGAGCAAAGAGCGCTCGCGTTATTTATCGCCGACGGCTGTCTGGACCGCCACACCTATAAAATGAAAAAAATATACAAGCGCAGGCACGCTCAGCTTATCCGTTTGCTGAACGCATATTTCGGCTCTGAAATCACCGTCATCGGAGACGAAAGCGGTATGCATATTCAGGCGGTATTTTTAAAAGAAGCGGATTGGGAACGTGCGAAGTCGTTCGGAGTCAAGGTGGAATCGCTCGAAGACTACTGCTGCATCAAGGGCGCCAACCGCAATCGGATTGTGCTCGGCTACGGCAACACGCACGACGCGGATCTGGAAGAAGGCGTAAAGCGTCTGAAGCGTTTTGTGGACAGCCTGTAAGCCGCCGTTAAGACAGCCTGTTTTTGAAGTCCTCATAACCGAATTCACGCACAAGCCGATTGCGCCCGTCCAATGTATGGATCCATATGGACGGTAGCGGCATGCCGTTGAACGTGTTGTTTTTGACCATCGTGTAATGCGCCATGTCGCAGAACACAATTTTGTCGCCGATTTTAAGCGGCGCATCAAAAGCATAATCCCCGATGATGTCGCCCGCGAGGCATGTGGGGCCGCCCAGGCGGTAGACATACGGCTTCTCCCCCGGTCTTCCGGCGCCGATAATTTCCGGCCGGTACGGCATTTCAAGTACATCGGGCATATGGCAGGCAGCCGACGTATCGAGCACCGCAATCTCCATCCCATTGCGGACGATATCGAGCACGCCGGAGACCAGAAACCCCGTATTCAGCGCCACCGCTTCGCCGGGTTCGAGGTAAACTTGCACGTCATACATGTGTCTGAGCCTGACAAGCTCGGATATAAGGCGCTCGATATCGTAATCCTGCCTCGTGATATGATGGCCGCCTCCAAGATTGAGCCATTCCATCCGATGAAAATACGCGCCGAATTTCTCTTCGGCGGTCTTAAGCGTCGCCGCAAGCGCGTCCGCGTTCTGCTCGCAGAGCGTGTGCATATGAAAACCGGATATTCCTTCAAGCGCGTCCGGCTCGAAATTCTCAATCGTCGTGCCGAGCCGCGAAAACGGGGAGCACGGATCGTATATCGCGTGCTCCTGCGTGGAATGTTCGGGGTTGAGGCGCAGCCCGCATTTTGCGCCGGCTTCAAGCGCCGTTTTGCCGAAGCGCCGCCATTGATCGAACGAATTGAATATGATATGGCCGCAGATATGCGCAAGCTCGTCCATATCCTCACGCTTATATGCGGGCGAATAAACATGCGTTTCTCCGCCGAACATTTCCGCGCCGAGGCGCGCTTCAAAAAGCCCGCTCGCCGCCGTGCCGCATAAATAGCGGCTGATAAGCGGATACAGGCTGTGCATCGAGAACGCCTTCTGAGCGAGCAGTATGCGGCAGCCGCTTTGCGCCGTCACATAAGAAAGCACTTCCAGGTTTTTGACAAGCCTCTTTTCGTCCACGACATAGCATGGCGTGGGCAGTTCAAGCAGCCATTGTTCCATCAATCCACCATGACCGGGTCAAAATCTTCTTTCCACGGCAGCCCCCATTTGTTCAGCGCGTCCATGAACGGATCGGGATCGAATTCCTCCACGTTGAATACGCCCTTGCCGCTCCATACGCCGGTCATCAGCAGCATCGCCCCGATCATGGCGGGAACGCCCGTCGTATAGCTGATCGCCTGGCTGCCAACCTCGCGGCACGCCTCCTGATGATCGCAGACGTTGTAAACGTAGTAATGGCGCTCTTTGCCGTCTTTAATCCCCTTGAATATGCAGCCGATATTGGTTTTGCCCACTGTGCGCGGCCCAAGCGACGCGGGATCGGGCAGCACGGCTTTTAAAAACTGCAGCGGCACGATTTTCTGCCCCTGAAAGTCGATCGGCTCGATAGACGTCATGCCCACGTTCTCAAGGCATTTCAAATGTGTCAGGTAGCTCTGCCCGAACGTCATGAAAAAACGGATGCGGCGCACACCTTTGATGTTGAGCGCGAGGCTTTCCAGCTCCTCATGGTGCAGAAGGTACATATCCTTCACGCCCACCTCCGGAAAATCATAGACGCGCTTGATTTCCATCGGCTCGGTTTCCACCCATTGGCCGTTTTCAATATAGCTGCCCTTGGCCGTCACCTCGCGGATATTGATTTCCGGGTTGAAATTGGTGGCGAAAGGGTAGCCGTGGTCGCCGCCGTTGCAATCGAGTATGTCGATCTCATGGATCTCGTCGAAATAATGCTTCTGCGCATAAGCGCTGAATACGCCCGTCACACCCGGGTCAAAGCCGCAGCCGAGAAGGGCGGTGATTCCGGCCTGTTTGAAACGGTCGCGGTAAGCCCACTGCCAGCTGTATTCGAATTTAGCGGTGTCTATCGGTTCGTAGTTCGCCGTGTCCAGATAATTCGTTTTGGTGGCGAGGCACGCATCCATGATGGTCAGGTCCTGATACGGCAGCGCGAGATTGATCACCACATCGGGCTTGAAATTCTCGATCAG
This sequence comes from Clostridiales bacterium, assembly GCA_029265435.1. Lineage (GTDB taxonomy): Bacteria > Bacillota > Clostridia > Christensenellales > SZUA-584 > SZUA-584. The sequence goes on along the minus strand of JAJUJH010000099.1, from coordinate 4,485 downwards.
AGCGACAAGCTCGTCCACATTGTCGGCATTCACCTGCGCTGTGCTGATCTTCGTTCTGCCGCCGCTCAGCTTTTCTTTTATCGCCTCGCACTTCGACACCGTTCGGCTCGCAATGCATATCTCCTCAAATACGTCGGGATTCTGGCAGCACTTGTGAATCGTCACGTTTGCCACGCCGCCGCATCCAATAATCAAAGCTTTTCCCATGTGTCTTTCTCCTATATCATCAGTGATTCAGCGCGAGCAGCATTTCGCGCAGTATTTTAAGCGCCGCGGCCGTGGAAATGCCGCCGGGATCATAAACCGGGCTCAACTCGCAGATATCGCACGCGACGATGTGAAGCGGCTTGCATACGGTATAAACCGCCTCAGCCAGCCGCATAAACCCGACGCCGCCCGGCTCCGGCGTGCCAGTCCCGGGAAACACCGACGGGTCGAGCACGTCGAGATCCAGCGTGAAATAGACGGGTCTCCCGCGCAGCGCCTCCACGGTTTCTTCCAGTCCGTCAAAATCAAATCGGTGCAGGCTCGTATGAGCCTTGCCCCATTCAAATTCCTCCTTCAGCCCGGACCGGATGCCGAACTGACTGATGCGCCCGTCGCCGAGAATATCCCACACGCGCCGCATGACCGTGGCGTGAGACAGCGCCGCGCCGAGGTAATCGTTGCGCAGGTCGGCATGTGCGTCAAAATGGACGATATGCAGGTCCGGGTAACGCTTGACTGCGGCACGGACGGCGCCAAGCGTCACGAGGTGCTCGCCGCCTATCATCATGGGGCGTTTGCCGTCCGAGAGAATCTTCCCCGTCTTTTCCCCGATGGCCTCGAGCGCTGCCGGTGTGTCGCCGAAGCACAGCTCAAGGTCGCCCGCATCATGCACCGCGATATCCTCCAGGTCCGCATCCAGGTACGGACTGTACGTTTCCAGCGCATAAGACTCCGCGCGCATCGTGCGGCTCGCGAACCGCGTACCCGGCCGATAGCTCGTCGTCGAATCAAACGGCGCGCCGAATATCACGGTGTCCGCTTTTTCATAGGGTTTGTCACAGCCGAGAAATGTCTGCATCCTCCACATCCTTTATGATGTCCTCCACATAGGTTGGCAGCGCAAAGGCCGCCTTATGCAGATTGGTGTTGTAATAGCGCGTTTTGATGCCCAGGGCGTTCCATCTGCCCGCATCCATTCCGTTCACCGGATGATGCTTTTTGGATGAAAACCCGAACAGCCAATGCCCCGACGGATAAGTGGGGATGTGCGCCTGGTAGAGCTTGCTGAGCGGAAAACTCTGCACGATGCGCTTATGTATCTGCCGCACAGACAGCGCATCGTCGGGATAAAACGGGTTTTCATGCTGGTTGACAAGTATGCCGTCCGCCTTCAGCGCCTTATAGCAGTTGCCGTAAAACTCTTTTGTAAACAAACCTTCCCCGGGGCCGAACGGGTCGGTCGAATCGACGATGATGACATCGTAATGATCGGTAAACCGACGGATAAAACGCAGCCCGTCTTCGTAATGAACGGTGACGCGCGGGTCATCCAGACGGCACGAAACGTCCGGCAGGTATTCTTTGCAGGCCGCCACCACGTCTTCGTCGATCTCCACGAGATCGATATGCCTGACCGTATCGTAACGGCAGAGTTCCCGCACCGCTCCCCCGTCGCCGCCGCCGATGATGAGTATGCTTTCCGCGTTCGGGTGAACCGCAAGAGGCACATGCACGATCATTTCATGATAAATAAACTCGTCCTTTTCCGTCAGCATCAAAAAACCGTCCAGCGTCAGTATCCGTCCGAATTCGGGCGTTTCGAATATGTCGATGCGCTGAAATCGGCTCTGCGCGCTGTATATCTGCCTGTCGATATCAATGCACAGCCCCACGTTTTTCGTATGCTTTTCCGTAAATGTCAGATGCATGGCCGGTCTCCCTTCAACACATTGAGACGCTCAATACTCAAATCCTCCGGTCCCGTCAAAGACCCGCCCTTCTCTTTCATGTACCGGATATAATCGATGATCTCTCGTGTGATGCGTTCTCCGGGCGCCAGTATCGGAATGCCCGGCGGATAGCACATGACGGATTCCGCGCAAATCTCCCCCTCGCTCTGTTCAACGGGGACCGAGCGTTTTTCGGCATAAAAAGCCTCCTGCGGCGTGGCCGCCACCTGCGGGTTCAGATACTCCATGCGCATCATGCCGCTTTTGCTGCGCTTATAGCGCCGCCTTATTTCGGCAAGCGCGCTCACAAGGCGTTCTATATCGCGTTCCCGGTCTCCCACGGACACATACGCGAGGATATTGGCCACGTCGCCGAATTCCACCTGTATGCCGTATTCGTCGCGCAGAATATCGTATACCTCCACACCCGCAAGCCCGATATCCAGCGTATGCACGGAAAGCTTCGTCTGGTCAAAATCATACACCGTATCGCCGTTGACGATCTCCCTCGCGTAGGCGTAATAGTCGCCGATTTCTCCGATCTCGTCGCGCGCATACTGCGCAAGGCTCAAAACCCTCTCAAAAATCTCGCGCCCGTTCAGCGCAAGGTTCTTTCGCGATATGTCAAGGCTGGCCATCAGCAGGTAAGAACCGCTTGTCGTCTGCGTCAGCCCGATGATCTGGCGCACATGCCCCTCGTTCACGCGCGGCCCCGTAATCAGCAGCGAGCTTTGCGTCAGCGAACCTCCGGATTTATGCATGCTCACGCTCGCCATATCCGCGCCTGCGGCCATCGCGCTGACCGGCATATCGCCGCCGAAATAAAAATGCGTGCCATGGGCCTCGTCCGCAAGCACCGTCATGCCCTTATCGTGCGCCATCCGGGTGATGCTTATGATATCCGAGCATATGCCGTAGTACGTCGGGTTGTTGACGAGCACAGCCTTGGCGTTCGGGTGCTTTTCTATCGCTTCCTTTACGTCTTTTACGGACATGCCGAGCGATATGCCGAGCCGCGCGTCCGTCTGCGGGTTCACGTAAACGGGCGTCGCGCCGCATAGTACAAGCGCGCCGATCACGCTGCGGTGCACGTTGCGCGGCAGTATGATCTCGTCTCCGCGTTTGCATACGGACAGCACCATCGACTGCACGGCGGATGTGGTCCCGTTGACCATAAAAAAAGCGTTTGCCGCGCCAAACGCCTGCGCCGCGAGCGCTTCCGCTTCTTTGATGACGGAAACGGGATGACAGAGGTTGTCGAGCGGCTTGCTCGAGTTGACATCCGCTTCAAGGCACGCCCGCCCCAAAAACGCCGTGAGCTCCGGATTTCCGCGCCCTTGCTTGTGCCCCGGCACGTCGAAAGGCACCACCCTCGCGGCTCTGTATTCTCTGAGCGCCTCCAGCAGCGGCGCTCTGGTCTGATCGAATTGTTTCATCCCCATTGTCAGTAAACATTCTTTCCGCTGAAAATATCTATCATTTCCCGCCTCAGGCTGTTCGTGATCTCGAGGCGCTCTTTTGGCGGCAGTTCATGCACATCCTTGTTGAAAAGATAATTCTGCAGGTCCATCTCTTTGATGAGCATCTTCGTGTGAAACAGATTCGCCTGATACACGTTGATATCAATCGCGTCATACTTTTCAAGCGTGGGTTCCGCGATAAACTCCTGTATCGACGTGATGTCCTGGTCAATGAACAGCTTTTTACCGTCGAGATCGCGCGTAAACCCCCTGACGCGGTAATCCATCGTGATGATATCCGAATCGAAGCTGCCGATCAAATAATCGAGCGTCCGCAGCGGTGTGATTTCACCGCAAGTCGCCACGTCGATATCCACGCGGAATGTCGCGATGGACGTTTCGGGATGAAACTCCGGATACGTATGCACCGTGACATGGCTCTTGTCGAGATGCGCCACTACCGTGTCTCCGCGTGTGCGCAGCCCCGAAATGGAATCCTCCGCGATCAAAAACGTCACGCTGGCGCCCTGAGGATCGTAATCCTGCTTGGATATGCTCAACACCTGCGCGTTGATCATCGTCGTCACGTTTTCCAGTATGCCCGTCAGGCGTTCGGAATTATACTGTTCATCCACATACGCAATGTATTCGCGCTGTTCCCTTTCGCTTTTGGCATAACACACGTCAAATATGTTAAAGCTCAAAGATTTTGTGAGGTTGTTGAACCCGTAGAGCTTGAGTTTCGTTTCCATTCGTCCATGCCTTTCTAAGCCGTCCCCAAAAATAAAAACGCTTCAAAATGATTGCGCACGCCGCACCCACTTGAGCGTTCAATATCCCTTCACACGGGTTCAAAGACTTAATCGTCTTTATGAGTATAAGGGGCAGAGTCTATATAGCAAGGAATTACTTTTACTACTCTTATTGATTGTTTCACAAGTGTGATGTGCTGCGCGCACACGGCTATTAAGTAGCCAACTTATAAACTTTGAGCTTCCACTCAACCAATAAGGCAACAAAGTTGCCAGTTTCGGCTTTTGACCCGGCTGTCCGTATGGCCTTGATGCTTTCGCATGGTCAAAAAATTC
>JAJUJH010000194.1 GCA_029265435.1 Clostridiales bacterium | reverse complement strand
GATGTCTTCCTTCGAAGCGTCGGCGGGCACGTTGAACTTGCCGCGCACCTTGCCGTTGATCTGCAGCGGCATCTCGACGGTATCAAGCACAAGAGCGCTTTCGTCACAGACGGGGTAAGGCTGGTTGAACACGGAATACGCTTCGCCGAGCGTTTCCCAAAGCTCTTCGGCAAAATGCGGCGCGAAAGGCGCGATCAGCTTGACGAGCGTTCTGGCGGCATCGGCCGAAACGGTTCTGTCGGGAGAACCGTCCAGATATTTGTTGAGCGCGTTGGTGTATTCCATAAGACGCGCGATCGCCGTGTTGAACGAGAAAGCCTCAATATCGGCGCTCACGTTTTTGATCGCGTAGTTCTTGGCGTAAAGGATCTCCTTTATGCCTTCGCCGCTTTCTTCCTTTACGTCGTTCAGACGCATCACGATGCGCTCGACGCGCTCAAGGAACCGGTGAACCGCCTTTAAGCCGTCCATGTTCCACGGACCGCCCTCGATATACGAAAATCCGAAGCCCAGATATGTGCGAAGCACGTCGCTGCCGTATTTTTGTATGTATTCATCCGGCGATATCACGTTGCCGCGCGATTTGCTCATGCGCGCGCCGTCGGGACCGAGTATCACGCCCTGATGCACGAGCCGTGTGAACGGTTCGTCGAAACCGACGTAACCCATATCATGGAGCGCCATTGTGAAAAAGCGCGCATACAGAAGATGCATGCAGGCGTGCTCCGCGCCGCCCACATAGGTATCCACAGGCAGCATTTTGTTGATCCATTCCGTGTCGAAAGCCTTTTTGTCGTTCCTGCTGTCCGGATAGCGCAGGAAGTACCATGACGAACACACAAACGTATCCATCGTGTCCGCGTCGCGCAAGGCTTTGCCGCCGCATTTGGGACAAACGGTATGGATAAAGCTTTCGGATTTCAGCAGCGGCGACGTGCCGTCCGGCGTGAAATCGACATCGTAGGGCAGACGCACAGGAAGCTGCTCCTCGGGCACCGGCACTTCGCCGCATTGATCGCAGTAAACGATGGGAATCGGCGCACCCCAATAGCGCTGGCGGGATATCAGCCAGTCGCGCAGGCGGTAATTCACCTTAAAATCGCCCTTGCCTTCGGATTTGAGCTTTTCGATGATGGCTTTCTTGCCGTCTTCCACCGAAAGACCGCTGAATTCTTCGCTGTTGACAAGCACGCCGTACTCCACGTAAGGCAGAGAATCGTCCTCTCCCTCGCGGCCCTTCACGACGCGTTCGATGGGAAGGCCGTATTTTTTGGCAAACTCAAAGTCTCTTTCGTCGTGGGCGGGCACGGCCATGACGGCGCCCGTGCCGTAAGTGGCGAGCACATAATCCGCCGCGTAAACGGGTATGCGCCGTCCGTTCACCGGGTTGATGGCGTATGCGCCTGTAAACACGCCCGTTTTTTCGCGTGTGGTAGACAGACGGTCGATCTCGCTTGCGCGTGCGGCATAGGCGATATAGTCTTCGACGGCCTTTCTCTGTTCGACGGTTGTGATTTTCAGCGTGAGCGGATGCTCGGGAGCGAGCACCGCGTATGTGCAGCCGAAAAGCGTATCGGCGCGCGTTGTGAAAACGGTGAAGCTTTCGCCGTTTTCGAGCCGGAAGGTGATCTCTCCGCCCGTCGATTTGCCGATCCAGTTGCGCTGCATCATTTTTGTCTTTTCGGGCCAGTCAAGGCCGTCCAGATTCTGCAGAAGACGCTCGGCGTAGTCGGTGATTTTAAAGAACCACTGCGTCAGGTTTTTGCGAACCACGGGCGTGCCGCAGCGTTCGCAGCCGCCGTCGACCACCTGCTCGTTCGCAAGCACGGTGTTGCAGCCTTCGCACCAGTTGACGGGCGCTTCCTTCCGGTAAGCAAGCCCCTTTTTGTATAGCTGCAAAAAGCACCACTGCGTCCATCTGTAATAATCGGGAAGGCAGGTCTTTATCTCATAATCCCAGTCGAACATCGCGCCCATGGCCTTTAACTGTTTTTCCATGGTCTCAATGTTTTTCAGCGTCGAGTCTTCCGGATGGATGCCCGTTTTTATCGCATAGTTTTCGGCGGGAAGGCCGAAAGCGTCGAAGCCCATCGGCTGGAATATCTCGTATCCCTTCATGCGCATATAGCGCGCGTAAGAGTCGGTCAAGCCGTAGTTATACCAGTGCCCGAGGTGCAGCCTCGCGCCCGAAGGGTACGAGAACATCTCAAGAATGTATTTTTTCTTGTCTGCGCGGGACTTATCGAAGCTGTAAAGCTTCGTCTGCTCCCATTTGCTCTGCCACTTTTTTTCGGCCTGCAATAAATCCATTTCGGTTATCTCCTCAAGCTGTTCGCTTCGAACATTATTATATATATCGACAAAAAAATCAAGCGTTATACCCGCCGTCGTTTTCTGTTCGCAGAATATGCCGCCTCAAAGTACTGAAAGCGGTACAACGACATCATAATTGCCCGACAACGGTGGCGACGGCCATCGCGCTTGCACCCTCCGCGCGGCCTTCAAACCCCATGCCCTCGGTCGTGGTGGCCTTCACGCTGACGGCGTTTAAGCCGATGTCCAGCGCCTTTGCGATATTGCTTCTCATTTCCTCCACATACGGCGCGATTCTGGGACGCTGCATGATCAGCGTCGCGTCGATATGAACCACCGAAAAGCCGTTTTCGTCCAATATATCCCGCGTGCGTTCAAGCAGAGCCATGCTGCTTGCGTCTTTAAATTCGCTTGTGCACGGGAAATGTTTTCCGATGTCGCCAAGCGCCGCTGCGCCGAGCATGGCGTCCATCACCGCGTGCAGCAGCACGTCCGCGTCGCTGTGCCCCAAAAGCCCCTGCGTATGGGGAATGCTGACGCCGCCGAGTATCAGCGGCCTGTTTTCCGCAAACCGGTGAGCGTCGTATCCGGTTCCGGTGCGGACGGTTTCGCCCGAGAGCAAACGTCCGAGCATGATATCCTCCTGCGTGGTGATTTTGATATTGCTTCCGTCCGCTTCGATAAAGCTGACGGGGATTCCGATGCGTTCCGCAAGGCCGCATTCGTCCGTTCCGAGAAATCCGTCCGCATCGGCGGCTTCATGCGCCTTTTTCAGAATATCGAAGCTGAAAACCTGCGGCGTTTGGATGTTGACGAGACGGCTTCTGTCCAGCGTTTCGATGATGAAGCCGTCTTTTGTGACCTT
>JAJUJH010000215.1 GCA_029265435.1 Clostridiales bacterium | reverse complement strand
GCTCTGGGCGGAGTCGCTCGGGAAGCGCTACGGCACGGACGGCGGAGAGGTGTTTGCGGGACAGACGCCCGTCAAGGCGCTTGGCGTGACGGATCAGCATTCACAGATACAGCTTTACACGGAGGGGCCTTTCGACAAGATCGTGACGTTCCTCAAGGTGGAAAAATGGAGAGAAGACCTCGTTATTCCCGCCGCACTCGAGTATATCGACGAAATCGCGTTCCTCGGCGGCAAGACGTTCGGGCAGCTGCTTGAGGCGGAGCGCAGCGCGACGGAATACGCGCTCTGCAAGGCGGGCCGTCCGAACCTCACGATTTCCCTGAGCGAGGTGAACGCCTTCACGGTGGGCGCGCTTCTCTATTTCTTTGAGATGGCGACGGCTTATGCGGGCGAGATGCTGCAGATCAACGCGTTCGACCAGCCCGGCGTGGAGGAAGGCAAGGTGGCGACGTTTGCGCTGATGGGCAAAGCGGGCTTTGAGGCAAAGAAGGCCGAGCTGGATAAGCGCCCGTCAAAGGACGCCGCTCTGATAATGGAATAAGGCGGACGGAGTAAAAATCCGTTGACATGCTCACATTATTATTATACAATGCAAAGCGAACTGAATAGGCGCATATGGGAGCTGAGCAATCGGCTGAGAGGAGACTGACGCGTCTCGACCATGAGAACCTGATACGGATAATGCCGGCGTAGGGAATGACAAAGACAGATAAAAGTTTATTTCGGCCGTTTCCGTATGGGAGCGGCTTTTTTGATGCAATGAGCCGAATAATAAAACACGATGCAGGAGGATAAAAATATGCCCGTTGTCAATGTGGAGCTTCAGGTGATTCCCGGCGGCGTGGACGACGTTTATACGGTGGTAGACAGCGTGATCGAGCTGATCAAGGAATCTGGCGTGAAATACGTGGTGGGGCCGATGGGCACCACGATGGAGGGCGAACTGCCCGCGCTTTTAAAAATCGTGGAAAAGGCGCAGCAGGTGTGCATAGACGGCGGCGCGCGCCGCGTGCTGTCTGTGGTCAAAATCGATTATAAGCCGGAGGGCGCGACGATTGAAGAAAAAATCGGCAAATATCGCGAATAAAATATATCCCGCGGCGGCGCTGTGCGTGTTCGCCGGGTTATGGGAGCTGGCGGTATGGCTCAACCGCGTGCCGGAATACCGGTTTCCCGCGCCGAGCGCGATCGTTGCGGAGTTCGTCAGCAAGTTTGACCTGCTCGCTTATCACGCGGCGCAGACGGCGTACGAATCGGTGCTGGGCTTTCTGATCGGCGTCGCGCTGGCGGCAGGCATGGCCATACTGATGAGCATGTGGAAGCCGGTCAAGCTCACGCTGTATCCGTTTATGATCATATCGCAGACGGTACCGCTTGTTGTGATCGCGCCGCTTCTCGCGATTTGGTTCGGGTTCGGCATCACACCGAAAATCATCATGGCTGTGATCGTCGTGTTTTTTCCCGTCGCCGTGAGCTTAACGGAGGGGCTTGAATCGTATGACTTAGATCTGGTGGATCTGATGCGCGTGATGAAGGCGAGCCGCTGGCAGATATATAAAACTGTGCGGCTGCCCGGGGCGATGCCGGCCTTCTTCGCGGGGATTAAGATATCGGCGGCATACTGCGTGATGGGCGCGGTGATTTCGGAATGGACGGGCGCGACGCGCGGCCTTGGCATTTACCTCTCGCGCGCGATGAGCACGTTTGAAACGGCGGCGCTTTTTGCCAATATATTCGTCATCGTGCTTTTAAGCTTCGCGCTTTTCCGCATTGTCAGCTTTGCGGAAAAGAAAGCGATACCTTGGAATCAGAAATAATCATTCTATATTTATAAGGAGGAACAAAATGAAAAAAGCAATGGCGCTGATTCTGGCGCTGGGAATGGCATTGACGCTGGGGGCGTGCTCGGCTCCGAAGGAATCGGAGATGCTGACGACGCCGCAGGGAACACAGGGCGGAAACGCCGAAACGACAGACCGGGAAACGTCCGCGGGGCTTGAAAAGGTGACGCTTGTGCTCGACTGGACGCCGAACACCAACCATACGGGGCTGTATGCGGCGCTCGATAAGGGCTGGTTTGCGGAGAACGGGCTGGATGTGGAGATCATACAGCCGTCCGAAACGGGCGTGATACAGCTTGTCGCGGCGGGCAGCGCGCAGTTCGGCATCGATTTTCAGGAATCCACCACATTCGCGAGAGACGAAGGTATTCCCGTCGTGTCGATCGGAGCCATTTTACAACATAATACGTCCGCATTCGCCGCGCCCGCAGACCGCGGCAT
>JAJUJH010000224.1 GCA_029265435.1 Clostridiales bacterium | reverse complement strand
CTTTGTATATCTGCAAAACCGATACTTTTTTTCGTTGCCATAGCTTTTTCTCACCTTTTTCGTTACTATGGCAGCATTCTACATCCTGTACTGACCGTTTTTTGGGACTCTTCTTTCGTGCTTCATCTTAATAGCCATGTACGCTTTTAAAGCAACTCTTCAGAGGTGTAAGGGGTATGCCGAATTTTTCGGACAGTTCTTCCAGTGTGAAATGCTTATCGATATTTTCGACAAGATGCTTTTTTATCGCTTTAACCGCTTCAACCTGTTTTTTGGGAAAATATGCTGTCGTTTCATTTTTTACAGCGTCATCTTCCGCATCTAAAAGCAACAGCAATTCCAAGGCTTTCAATTTGAAGTAATCCATTCGGATTTTTTGCGGAGCGTTATAAAATTCCGCAAAGATGTGACGAATTGAATCAGTGGCTTTAATAAGGATCGGTTTCCCGCCGGAACAGTATTTTTCCCGCAAAGCTCGCAGATTTAATGAAAATCCTCCAGCAAGGGAAGACAGCGCCTTTGACGCCTCGTCAATATAAACCGCGACCGTAACGCCATGATAATGACCCAAAGGGAAACCGAAAGCTCTGGCGTGATCCTTTTTGGCGCTTACCTGAATATCACCATCTTTCATATACATGAATATGCCGTTTGACAATTCCCATTCCACACGGCCCTCACGGCAATAATCAACGGCAAGAAAATCCATCTTTGCATCAAATTCTAAAAAACAGCCCTGCATATGGAAATCACTATACATCAAGTCAACTCCCGGTAACAAGCCGATCCTCGTCAAGACCCTTTGTTGATAACCGCGATAAAAGCGGCTGCTTTCATCAGTTGATTATAAAAGCAGGCCGAACGGCGCTTCGTTCTTTGTATCATTAATCCGGACTGGATAGCCGGATAAGTATAGCTGTTTTGGTTCGATCGACTATTGACTAGGCAGGAGAGCTATGGTAATATTAAAATGTTAAAACAATCTAACATTGTGACGGTAAATATTGTCGGAACGCTTTGTGCGGCGTTCCAATGATAAAAAACTTTGATCAGATAAACGAAACGCAGGGAAGGAGATGGAACATTGAGCGTGATCATCATCGGGGGAAACGAACGTATGGAGCGCCTTTACGCCGACACATGCAGAGAACACGGCTGCAAGGCAAAGGTGTATACCAAGAGCGGCGGGGAAATGAAAAAGAAGCTTGGAAATGCGGATTTGTATATTCTGTTTACCAGCACCGTGTCCCATAAAATGGTTCAGTGCGCTCTGGGCGAGGCGAAAAAGAGCAACGCCTGCGTGGAACGCTGCCACAGCAGCAGCCTGTCTTCGCTGAAAAATATCCTGAAAAAATACCGCTCGGAGGCTGCCCGTGAACAAAACGTTTGAAAGCCGCCTTGTCGAGCAATGTGCGCCCACTCTGGCGGGCATTAAGCCCGGGAGTCTTTTCCCTTACGCTTACGAAAAGGGAGAAAACGTCACGGAGATATT
>JAJUJH010000057.1 GCA_029265435.1 Clostridiales bacterium | reverse complement strand
GATATCAATGTTGCTAAAAAGGTTCGTCATGCCGACAGTCAGTGTGGCGTCGAGCGAGAAAGCCGTAGTGTCGGCGTCGATCTGCACATAATCTGGAATTTCGAAGTCTTCGTCGGAAATATCCAGGCTTTCAGACAACCCGGGCAGCGCATAGCCAAGCACGATATTCCGGCTGCCGTCATTGTATACGGTTCCGTTAGTCACCTTCACGTTTGAAAACGCACTGTTGTCGAGAATAAGCCCGCTGACCATCAAAAACGGCACAAAAATATCTTCCTGTTTTCCGTCGATTTGAGCGCTTGTTTTTTGGTTGTTGGTATAGTTGAAGCGGATTGAGACATGACCGCTTCGACCCGCAAGCTCTGCGGGGGATATGTCTTTACCGTCAAGCTGGTAACTGACGGACACCGTCACCGGAAGCTGTTTTTTTGTATTGCCCTGATAATGGATATCGTGTCCCGACGCTTTCCAGATATAACGGTTGCCGCCTTCGCTTGAAAAGGTCTCGTCGCCGTTTGTGTTTTTGATGTCCGACAGCTCCGTATAGTCCTCGATTGCATCCTGTGCCCGAGGGTTTCTCAGCCACTCGCTGACAATAATGTTTTGGATGCCGCCGCAAGCGTCCGAAACCACATATACCGTTTCTTCTTTGTCGCTTCCGTCGGGATCGGTATTTAAACGGACCGTGTCTGCGATCTCGCTCTTGAGCGTTTCGGATGAAGCCTGATCGGTTTGTTTCTTGCTGACGTCTGAAGACGCGTATACGACTCCGAATACACCGCAGATGACAACCGCCGCCGCAAGACAGACGGACAGGATTCTTAAAGCTTTTTTGTTTTTCATAGTAAATCCTCCATATCAACAGGCATATTTGCCAATGGTTTTTTATTTCGATAAAGCCAGGTGGTTTTCATGATCATCTTGTCAAAGACCATGAACAAAGCGGGCAGTATGAACACAACGGACAGCATGCTGATGAGGGCTCCTCTGGCCATGAGTTCGCACATCGACTGGATCATATCGATATTGGAATAGACCGCAACGCCGAATGTGGCGGCAAAGAAGCCAAGCGCGCTGACGATGATAGACGGCAGTGATGTGGCCACCGCCGTTTTTACCGCTTCATGTTTCGGCAAGCCGACGGCCCGCTCGCGGAGGTAACGGTTCGTCAGCAAAATCGCATAATCCACCGTTGCGCCAAGCTGGATGGTGCTGATGCATATCGGCGAAATAAAGGGCAGCGCCAGCCCGGTATAATACGGGATGCCAAGATTGATGAATATCGCCAATTCGATGACGGCCACCAGGATAACGGGCAGACTGATGGATTTAAGGACGAACGCAATAATCAGAAATATCGCGGCGATCGAGATCACGTTAACCACATCAAAATCATGGTCGGTGATTTTGATCATATCTTTTGTGCAGGGCGCCTCGCCGATCAGCATCGCGTTTTGGTCATAGCTTTTCAGTATCGCGTTGAGTTCGTCGATCTGTTTGTTGACCTCGTCGCTTGCGACTTTATATTCGGAACTGATCAGCAGCAGCTTGTATTGATCGTTTTCAACAACATCCTTGACGGAACCCGGAAGGATCTCATTTGGAACGTCTGTTCCGATGACGGAATCAAGCCCGAGCGAGGCTTTCACGCCGTCCACATTATCGATCCGTTCCATCATTTCGGACATATCCTTCTGTGAGATTTCGGAACTTACAAGCGCCATATGTGTTGTCGCGATATCGAACTCTTCGGAAAGCTTGGAATTTGCGATCACATAGTCGAGATTCTGGGGCAGGGACTTGCCAAGCTCGTAGTATTTTTCAGCATTGACATATCCATAGAGAGCGGGAGCCAGCAGCAGCACAAACGCAATCACAAAAATATACGAGCGCTTCGTGATAAAACCGGACAGCCTTTCAAAGCTCGGCAGAATCGGCCTGTGCATCGTTTTCTCAAGCGGCGTGTGGAAAACAAGAATAATAGCCGGCAATATCGTCACGCTGCCGATCACGCCGAAGAGTACGCCCTTTGCCATCGCTAAACCAAGGTTCATGCCGAGCGTATAGCTCATAAAGCAAAGCGCGATGAATCCGGCGATGGTAGTCAATGAGCTGCCCGTCACGGAACGCAGCGTATTGGCAATGGCGTGCGACATGGCCTCCTTATAATCGGCGAAACGCCTTCTTTCCTCACAATAGCTGTGCCAAAGAAAGATGGAATAATCCATTGTGACGGCAAGCTGAAGCACGGCGCATAAGGCTTTTGTGATATAAGATACGTCGCCAAGAAAGAAATTCGTTCCCAGATTATACATGATTGCGATGCCGATACTGGCGAGGAACACAAACGGCACAAGCCATGAATCCATGAATATCATCATGATGAGGCATGCGAGCACCACGGCGATGGCCACATATATCGGCTCTTCGTGTTCGCATAAAGCCTTTAAATCCGTGACAAGCGCCGATAAGCCGGCCACAAAGCAATTTTTCCCTGCAATGGAACGGATGCGATTGATGGCTTCTATTGTGCCGTCGGCTGAAGTGGACGTATCAAAGAATACCGCCATCAGCGTGGAATCACCGCTGTTGAAAGCGTCGTATACCTTTGAGGGGAGTATCTGCATCGGAACGGATATATCCGATACGTCATCGTACCAGATGACCGTATCCACATGGTCCACATTTTCGATTTCCCGCTTGAGTGCGGAGACATCTTTGGGTTCCATACCCTTTACGATGATAAACGAAAAGGCGCCTTTGCCGAATTCATCGAGCAGTATGTTCTGCCCCTTGACGGTCTCCATATCGGACGGCAGATAATCGAGCATATCGTAATTGATCCTTGTTGAAATGATGCCGATAACCGACGGTATCAGCAGCAGTATGCAAACGGCGAAAATCGCGATACGGCATTTGACGATTGCCTGACCAAATTTGAGCATATTTTTCCCTCCAAATAATTGACTATCGGTCATTATAGGACTAAAATGACCATTAGTCAATTTGATAAAAGTAAACAATCAATGAACAAACGAAAAGCGCAAAGCTTGTTTTTGGACGGCGGTTTTGTATAATGAATCAGAGAGGATGTGAACATTATGCCACTGATCAAGGAATTGAGCGCCAAGATGAAACTGAAGCGGGACAATCTGCTTGCGGCGGCGCGCGAGCTTTTTATTGAAAACGGCATATACAACACCTCTGTGGATGCGATCGTCCGGCATGCAAACGTGGCCAAAGGGACGTTTTATCTCTATTTTGAAGACAAAGAGGCTCTGCTCAACGAGATCGTTTACGATATCAACAGATCGCTGCTTTTAAAGGCTTTTAATGCCGCAAGAACAAGTGAGGCGGGCGGTTCTACTGACAGATTAATCGCCATGATCGATTATATCATCAACCATTTTACGGATAACCCGCAGGAGCTGAAGCTTGTAAAAAAGAATTTCTCGTGGCCGCTGATAAAAGAAAAAATCACATCGGCCGATAAAGATGCGGAGCTTTCCGAAGCGCTCGATTCGCTGATCGAGTACCGGCATATAAAAGACTTGAGCAGTGAGGAAGCAAGGAACATCATATTTGCCATTGTGGAAATGTGCGGCGGGCTTTGCTACTCATGCATCATCCACAAGCAGCCGACGGACATGGAAACAATGAAGCCGACGCTTTTTATGATGATACGAAAAATACTGGAATAGCCGGCACTACTGAAAACGCTCCGTCATATGATAGAAACATGAACATTTGCATTTTTGCATGTTGACAAACGGTCCGAAGTTTGCTAACATAGCGAGTAATTAAAAGCGTTGAAGGAGACAGGCCGGGCGTACGTGGCTTGCAGAGAGCCGGTGGCAGGTGAAAACCGGCAGCATGGCGCATGGCGAATCCCTCCGGAGCTGCGTGTCGAACGAAGTAGACATTGCCGGGTCATTCCGTTATTGGATGGGGGCTTGCTGGAGCCTTAGAGGTGGTCTTTGTTTAAAGACAAGTAGAGTGGTACCGCGAAGTTGGATTGGCGACTGCGTCTCTTCTGGGGAAGGGATGGCGGTTTTTGTATTATATTCGGAAAGGAAGTGCTGACCGTATGCAGCAGCGTGTGATTTCGTTTATCGTTTCCAACCAGCCGGGCGTCCTGTCGCGCATATCCGGTTTGATTTCGAGGCGCGGGTTCAATATTGAAAGCCTGACCGTAGGAGTGACAAGCAATCCGGAGCTTTCGCGCATCACCATTGTGATGTTTGCCGACGACGCCGTAGCGGAGCAGGTGATTAAGCAATTTGACAAGCTTCTCGATGTGAAAGCCATCAAAGAGATACCGGCCGATAACGGCATATGCCGTGAAATCGCGCTTGTTAAAATCAGCACGGCGGGTGTGGACAAAAAGAAAATGATGGCGGACATCGAATCAAGAGCGGGTATCGTGCTGGATATCGCGGAAAGGTGCGTGACGCTGCAGATCAGCGGGACGATCACCTTCATCAACGAAAGCGTTGAAATGTTCAAGGAACGATACGACGTATTGGAGATCGCGCGGACGGGTATGGTCGCGCTGGAGATGGGCGATACTCAGCTTTACAACAGCAGGGCCGCGGCAATGCAAAAGATGTAACATTATCAACCGTATAAAATATTCAAAGGAGATTTGAAAAATGGCGAAATTGTATTATCAGTCGGATTGCAACAAGGAGTACCTTGCGGACAAAACGGTTGCGGTTATCGGGTTCGGAAGCCAGGGGCACGCGCATGCGCTCAACCTGCATGATTCGGGCTTTAACGTGGTTGTCGGGCTTTACGAAGGCAGCAAATCGTGGAAGAAGGCGGAGGAGCTCGGCCTTAAAGTTGCCACAGCCTTTGACGCGGCCAAGCAGGCGGACGTGATCATGATGCTTGTCAACGACGAGTTGCAGCCCAAAATCTATGAGGAGTCGGTGAAGCCTAATCTGACGGAGGGTAAATATTTGGCGTTTGCACACGGCTTCAATATCCATTTCGGCCAGATCAAACCGCCTTCCAATGTCGGCGTGTTCATGGTGGCGCCGAAAGGCCCGGGGCATACGGTCCGCAGCGAATTTGCATCGGGCAAAGGTGTGCCGTGTCTTATCGCGGTGGCTCAGGATCCCACGGGCGACACGCTGAACGTCGGCCTCGCATATGCGGCGGGTATCGGCGGCGCGCGCGCGGGGATTCTGGCAACGACTTTCCGCGAAGAGACGGAAACGGATCTCTTCGGCGAACAGGCCGTTCTTTGCGGCGGCGTGACGGAGCTGATGAAGGCCGGATTCGATACGCTTGTGGAAGCGGGATATGAGCCGGAAAGCGCGTATTTTGAGTGCATCCACGAAATGAAACTGATCGTGGATATGATCAACAAGGGCGGGCTCTCCTATATGCGGTATTCCATCAGCGATACGGCCGAGTTCGGTGATTATTCGGTGGGACGCCGCATCATTACCGACGAAACGCGCAAGGAAATGAAGAAGGTGCTGCAGGAGATTCAGGAAGGCGTATTCGCAAGCCGCTGGATTGCGGAAAACAAGGCGGGCCGTCCGGGGTTCCTCGCAAGACGACGCATCGAGAGAGAGCTGCCGGTTGAAAAGGTCGGCAAGGAGCTCCGCAAAATGATGCCATGGCAGGAGGAGCCCGAATTCTAACCGCCCCGTTAAAGGAGCAGAAATATGAGCAGAAAGATTGAGATATTCGATTCCACGCTGCGCGACGGCGCGCAGGCGCGCGGGATCAACTACTCGCTGTCCGATAAGCTGCAGATGTTAAGACTTTTAGACAGCCTCGGCGTCGATTATATTGAGGCGGGGAATCCCGCCTCTAACCCAAAAGAGCGGCAGTTCTTCGAAGAGGCCGTGAAGGTCGGCCTTAAGAACGCAAAGCACGTTGCTTTCGGCAGCACGCGCCGCAAAAATACGCCGGTGAAAGACGACCTTGGCGTTAAGGCGCTGATGGATGCGGGTACGGATACGGTCGCCGTGTTCGGCAAGGCGTGGGATCTGCACGCGACAGAGGTGATCGGCACAACGCTCGAAGAAAACCTGTGCATGATATTTGACACGCTGAAATATCTGAAGGACAGCGGCAAAGAGGTGATTTTTGACGCGGAGCATTTCTTTGACGGCTACAAGGCGAATCCGTCATACGCCGTTGAAGTGCTCAAGACCGCTTGCCGCGCGGGCGCCGATACGATCGTGCTTTGCGACACAAACGGCGGAACGATGCCGGACGATATCGGAGAGGCCGTACGGGCGTCGCTCGAAGCGGTCGACAGAAAGCTTGGTATCCATGCCCATAACGACGCCGATCTCGCGGTGGCCAATTCTTTAAAGGCGGTGTCGCTTGGTGCGTGCCATGTCCAGGGAACGCTTCTTGGTTACGGAGAGCGAAGCGGAAACGCGCGCCTTTCGTCCATCATACCGAATCTGCAGCTCAAGCTTGGGCTTGAGTGCATCGGCGGGAATATCAAAAAGCTGTATGACGTATCGCGGCAGGCTGCGGAGATTACAAATCTGCCTTTTGACGAAACGCTGCCTTATGTGGGGCGAAATGCGTTTGCGCACAAAGGAGGCATGCATATCGACGGGCTGTGCAAGGCGCAAGGCTCGTTTGAGCATATCGACCCGTCGGCGGTGGGCAACAGCCGCGAATTCCTGCTTTCCGAGGTGGCGGGGAAGAGCGCGATGGCCGAAAAGCTCAAAGACATATTTCCGGATGTCGCCGAAGATAAAAAGGAAGTCGCCCGGCTGATGGAAACGCTCAAATCGCTTGAAAGCGAAGGCTACAGTTTTGAAGGCGCGGAGAGCAGCTTTAAGCTTTTTGTGATGAAAGAGCTCGGCATGCACAGATCGAAGTTCTCGCTTGTGCATTTCAAGGTGAGCGACGAGCCGACGGTGGAAAGCGCGTTCGGGGCATACGCTGTGGTCAAGGTGGATGTGGACGGCGAAAACCGCATGGCGGCGGCGGAAGGAAACGGCCCCGTAAACGCGCTCGATAAAGCGCTTCGGGAGGCGCTGGGTACGTTTTTCCCGGCGCTCAAAGGCGTCACGCTGACGGATTATAAGGTGCGCGTTCTCGATACGACGGCGGCGACGGCCGCGAAGGTGCGCGTCGTGATCGAATCCAGCGACGGTACGCGCTATTGGCGGACAATGGGCGTATCGACGGACGTGATCGAGGCGAGTTTGTTTGCGCTGATCGATTCGATCGATTGCCTGCTGCTTGATGAATAAGCGGCATAAAAAAGTTGATAAAGAGGTGACATATGGAGAAGAGGATTGCGGTCATACCTGGCGACGGGATTGGCCCCGAGGTGATCGGAGAAACACTTCGCGTGCTTGATTGTGCAACGCAGAACTCGGGTTTGAAGCTTGCTTATACGCATTACCTCGCGGGAGGTTGTGCGATCGACGAAAAAGGATGCCCGCTGCCCGACGAGACGCTCGCGGGAGCAAAAAACAGCGACGCGGTGCTGCTCGGCGCCGTCGGAGGCTGGAAGTGGGATGCGCTGCCGTCGGACATGCGGCCCGAAAACGCGCTGCTTGGTCTGCGCGCGGGCCTCGGCCTTTTCGCAAACGTCCGTCCCGCGCTGCTATACGGCGAGCTGGCGTCCGCCTGCCCGCTGAAGCCGTCGCTGACGGAAGGCGGCCTTGATATTGTTGTGATCCGCGAACTGACCGGCGGCCTTTACTTCGGCAAAAAGGAGCGCGGGGAAACATGGGCTTACGATACGATGCGCTACAGCGATGAGGAGGTACGCCGCATCGCGCATGTCGCAATGAAAACGGCGATGGGACGCAAGAAACAGGTTGTGAGCGTCGATAAGGCGAACATACTCGAATCGTCGCGGCTGTGGCGCAAGGTGATGACGGAGGTCGCCGGCGAGTATCCCGAAATCACGCTTTCCCATATGTACGTGGACAACGCGGCAATGCAGCTCGTAAGGAACCCGAAACAGTTTGATGTGATCGTCACGGAAAACATGTTCGGCGATATCCTTTCGGACGAAGCCGCAATGATTACGGGCAGCATCGGCATGCTGCCGTCGGCAAGCCTCGGCGCCGGGACGCTCGGTATGTACGAACCTGTTCATGGCAGCGCGCCGGATATCGCTGGACAGGGGATCGCCAATCCTCTCGCGACGATATTGTCCGCCGCTATGATGCTGCGTTATTCGCTGGGGCGTGAGGATATCGCAAAGAATATCGAAAACGCGGTGCGAAAAGCGCTTGAAAATGGCGCGCGGACGAAAGACATCGCGCTCGCGGATGAAAAAACCATATCGACGTCACAGATGGCGGAAGCCGTCATCGGTTTTTTGGAGGTATGACGATGATCAGCGACAGTGTCAAAAAAGGCGCGGACAGAGCGCCGCACCGTTCTTTATTTAAAGCCATGGGTTATACGGACGAGGAGATGGCGCGTCCGCTTGTGGCTGTCTTTCACGCGCAGAGCGAGATTGTACCGGGGCATATTCATCTGGATAAAATTGCCAAGGCTGTGGCGGACGGTGTGCGCATGGCCGGCGGCACGCCTGTGATGATGCCGTCCATCGGCATTTGCGACGGCATTGCGATGGGACACGCGGGTATGCGCTATTCGCTCGCGTCGCGTGAGCTGATTGCGGATTCTATCGAGTCGATGGTCATGGCACACGGCTTTGACGCGGTGGCGTTTGTGACGAACTGCGATAAAATCGTGCCGGGCATGCTGATGGCGGCGGCGAGACTGAACCGCCCGTCCATATTCGTTTCGGGCGGACCGATGCTTCCCGGCAAGGATCTGCAGGGAGTGGATGCGAGCCTGACGACGATATTTGAAGCGGTGGGCGCGTACAGCGCCGGCAATATGGGCCTTGAGGATCTCGACGCGCTGGAAAACTCGGTTTGCCCGGGCTGCGGGTCTTGCTCCGGCATGTTCACGGCCAACAGCATGAATTGCCTGACCGAAGCGCTTGGCATGGCGATGGGGGGCAACGGCACGATACCGGCCGTGCACGCGGCACGCATCCGTCACGCAAAAAAAAGCGGCATGCAGCTCATGAAGCTGCTTGAAATGGATTTGAAGCCGCTCGACATTATGACGCCGGACGCGTTTGAGAACGGTCTGGCATTGGATATGGCGCTGGGATGCTCCACCAACTCCGTGCTGCATCTGCCCGCCATCGCGCACGAGTGCGGCATTGCTTTGAGCCTTGATCTGGTGGATACGGTCAGCAAAAGAACGCCGAACCTGTGCAAGCTCGCGCCCGCAAGCCGCACGCATATCTCCGATCTTCACGAGGCGGGCGGTGTATACGCGGTGCTGAACGAGCTCAAAAAACACGGCCTTATCAAGGAAAGCGCGAAATGCGTGATGGGTTGTACGATCGGGGAGGCCGTCAGCCATTCGGTCATATTGAATTCAAGCGTTATCAAAAGCTATGAAGCGCCGTACTCGGCGCAGGGCGGCATCGCGGTTCTGCGCGGAAACATCGCGCCGGACGGAAGCGTGGTCAAGCAATCGGCCGTCGCGCCGGAAATGATGGCGCACAGCGGCCCCGCCCGCGTATTCGACGGCGAGGAAGCGGCGATAAAGGCAATATATGATGGAAAAATCAAAGACGGCGACGTTGTTGTTATCCGGTACGAAGGCCCGTCGGGAGGGCCGGGTATGCGCGAGATGCTGGGGCCCACTTCCGCGCTTGCGGGCATGGGTATGGACAAAACCGTTGCGCTGATTACGGACGGCCGTTTCAGCGGCGCGACAAGAGGGGCGGCTATCGGCCACGTATCTCCGGAAGCGCAGGCAGGCGGCGTGATTGCCGTCATCGAAGAGGGAGACATCATCGAGATCGACATTCCCGCGAGGAAGCTTTCGCTGAAGGTTGAGCAGAGCGAGATCGACGAACGACTCCGCCGTCTTAAAAAGCGCGAACTCAGCGTGAAAAGCGGATGGCTCAACAGGTATGCGCGTCTCGTATCGTCGGCGGACAAGGGCGCGATTCTTCAATGAGGAGGAACAATCAATGCGGTTGACAGGCGTACAAATCATCATGGAATGTCTGAAACGTGAAAAGGTCGACACCGTATTCGGGTATCCGGGCGGCAAGGTCATCAAGCTGTATGACGCGCTGTACGACGAACGCGCAAGCATTCGGCATATTGAAACGGCGCACGAACAGGGGGCGTCGCACGCCGCGGACGGCTATGCGCGCGCAACGGGCAAGGTGGGTGTTTGCATCGCGACTTCCGGCCCCGGCTGTACGAATCTTGTGACCGGACTTGCCACGGCTTATATGGATTCCGTTCCCGTCGTCGCGATTACCGGAAACGTACCCGCAAAGCTGCTCGGCACCGACAGTTTTCAGGAAGTGGATATCATGGGCGTTTCAATGCCCATCACAAAGCACAATTATCAGATCAAAGACGTGACGAAGATATCGGATGTGTTCCGTGAAGCGTTTGCTTTCGCGCGAAGCGGCCGCCCCGGGCCGGTGCTGATCGACATCACGAGCGATCTTTTTACACAGACATGCGAGTACAGCGCGCCTGAAAACGACTGCGTCATTTCATGCAAATATACCGATATCCCCACGGATACCATCAGAGAGATGCTCGAACGCGCCGAGAAGCCCGTGATACTGGCGGGCGGCGGCGTGGTCATTTCGGATGCGGCGGAGGAACTGTACGAGCTTGCGGAAAAGCTCGACGCGCCGGTGGCAAGCACATTGATGGGCGTCGGCGCGTTCCCGTCAAAGCATCCGCTTTATATGGGGCTTGTAGGCATGCATGGCACAATGGCCAGCAATATGGCGTTCCAGAACTGTGATCTGCTGCTTGTACTGGGCGCGCGCTTCAGCGACAGGGTGACGGGAGACGTCAGCAAGTTTGCGTCACATGCGAAGATCGTCCAGATCGATATCGATGCGTCGGAGGTCAACAAAAACATTCAGACTCATCTGCATGTGATTCAGGACATCAAAACGGTGCTGCGCGCCATCAACCCGTATCTGCCCAAAAAGCGGCATCCCGAGTGGGTGAAAAGCGTAAACGAATGGAAGGCGGAAAACGAAGCGCATATTCCGAAGGGACATTTCCCCAAGCAAATCATGGAGGCGCTGAACGGATACGTCGGCGACGACGCCATCATTGTGACGGACGTGGGCCAGCACCAGATGTGGACGGCGCAGTATTTTCCGTTTAAAAAACACAACAAGTTTTTGACGTCGGGCGGGCTAGGCACGATGGGCTACGGCCTCGGTGCGGCCATCGGAGCGAAGGTGGCGCATCCCGACAAGAAGGTCATTCATATCACGGGCGACGGGTGTCTGCGCATGAACCTGAACGAGATGGCGACGACGACGCGGTATCATATTCCCGTCATCACGATACTGCTGGACAACAACACGCTCGGCATGGTGCGCCAGTGGCAGACGCTTCTTTTCGATAAGCGCTATTCCGAAACGACACTGCCGCCGCTCGATTTTTGCGCCATCGCCCGCGGCTTCGGGTATCACGCCGAAAAGATTGAAAATGTGGACGGATTTAAAAAGGCGCTGACGGCGGCGCTTGCGCACAACGGCCCGTCATTGATCCACTGCGTGATCGACCAGGACGCAATGGTGCTGCCCATGGTGCCGCCGGGCGCCGCAATCGACAACATACTGATGAACATATCATGACGGCCGGAAACGAAAAGCAAGCCCCCTTGGTTGAGAGGCTTGCTTTTTTTCTGCATATTTAGCTGCCGTTTATTTGACTCTTTTTGCGCCTTCATCAAACGCCTTTTCATTGATGGGTATCAGGTGCGCCTTGCTCTTGCCAAGCACATATTCCACCGCATCGATCACGCTCTTTTTGGAGACAATGCCGGAGGACGCCACATAAGCGCCAAGCATCACGATATTTGCGACACGCGCGTTGCCGACCTCCGCCGCGATTTCGTTGACGGGGATATAATGCACATCGATATCCTTGCGAGACGGCTTCCTGTCGATCAGCGATGAATTGATGAAAAGCGTGCCGCCCGGCTTCAGCGCGCTCTCGAATTTGTCAAGAGACGGCTTGTTCATCACAATGACCGCATCCGCTTCCGTCACGACGGGAGAACCGACAGGCTCGTCCGATACGATTACAGAACAGTTAGCGGTGCCGCCGCGCATCTCGGGACCGTAAGACGGCAGCCATGATACGTTTTTGCCCTCCACCATGCCCGCATAGGCCAAAAGCTGGCCCATCAGCAGAACGCCCTGTCCGCCGAAACCCGCCATAATCACTTCGTTTGTCATGTCACTTCGCCTCCTTGAACACGCCGAGCGGGTAATACGGTATCATGTTGTCTTTGAGCCACTTGATCGCTTCCACAGGGGAGAGGCCCCAGTTGGTGGGACAGGTGGAGAGGATCTCGACAAGAGAAAAACCTTTGCCGGCAATCTGCGTTTCAAACGCTTTGCGTATGGCCTTTTTGGCCTTGTTGATATTCGGCACGTCGTGAAGAGATACGCGCTCAATGTACGCCGCTCCGTCGAGCGTGGAAAGCATTTCGGATATGCGAACGGGATATCCGCAGTGGACCTCGTCGCGGCCGAAAGGAGACGTGGTGGTCTTCTGCCCGACGAGTGTTGTGGGAGCCATCTGACCGCCCGTCATGCCATAAATCGCGTTGTTGATGAATATTGTGGTGATCTTTTCGCCGCGCGCCGCCGCATGCACGATCTCCGCCGTACCGATGGAAGCAAGGTCGCCGTCCCCCTGATAGGTGAATACGAGTTTATCGGGATGCACGCGTTTTGCGCCTGTCGCCACGGCAGGGGCACGCCCGTGCGACGCCTGGAAAGAATCGACGTTGAAATATTTGTAGGCAAAAACCGCGCAGCCGACAGGAACCACGCTGATGGCCTTATCCTGCAAGCCCATTTCTTCGATACATTCGGCCACAAGCCGGTGAGCGATGCCGTGCGTGCAGCCCGGACAATAATGAAAAGGAACATCGCAGATCAACGGTGTTTTTTTAAATACCACAGCCATCGCTACTTTCCCTCCTTGATCTCTTTGAGTTTTTTGATAATCTGCAACGGCGTCTGCGCGATGCCGCCAGTTGTGCCTAAGAAAGACACGGGGCAGGCGCCGTTAACGCCGAGCCGGACGTCTTCCACCATCTGGCCGGTGCTCATTTCAACGGCGAGGAACGCCGTCACCCTCTTGGCCGCGTCGGCAATCGGCGCATAAGGGAACGGCCAAACCGTGATGGGACGTATCAAGCCCGCCTTGATGCCGAAATCATTGCGCGCCTTTAAAACGGCGTTGCGGACGATGCGTGCGGTGGTGCCATATGCCACAATGCCGATTTCCGCGTCGTCCATCATAAATTCTTCAAATTGGGTCTCGTTCTTTTCAATTTCACGGTATACGCGCTGCAGACGGCCGATGACGGCATTCATCTCTTCCGCTTCGATATAAAGCGAATTGATGACCGCACGTTCGCGGCTGCCGTCCCAGCCCGTTGCCGCCCACGTTTTTTCTTTTTGCTCGCGCTTTTTGGGCTGTTTGAATTCCACAGGCTCCATCATTTGGCCGATCATGCCGTCGCCGAGAATAAGCGCAGGCACCCGGTAATAATCCGACGCCTCGAACGCTTCCATCACGCAGTCCGCCGCTTCCTGAACGGAGGAAGGCGCGTAAACGATGAGACGATAGTCGCCGTGGCCGCCGCCTTTGACGGACTGGAAATAGTCGCCCTGAGAAGCGAGTATGCCTCCGAGCCCCGGACCGCTGCGCATCATATTGACGATGACGCAGGGAAGCTCCGCGCAGGCGATATAGCTGATGCCTTCCTGCTTTAAGCTGATGCCGGGAGAGGATGAAGACGTCATCACGCGTGCGCCGGCGCCCGCCGCACCGTATACCATATTGATAGCGGAGACTTCGGACTCGGCCTGTAAAAACGTGCCGCCGACTTCCGGCATGCGGCGAGACATATACTCCGGAATCTGATTCTGAGGCGTTATGGGATAGCCGAAAAAGAAACGGCATCCGGCTTGAACAGCCGCTTCCGCAATCGCCTCGTTGCCTTTCATTAATACTTTTTCCATTTTTAAGCCACCTTATCTTATTGTTGAAGCGTCAAGCTCTTATTTTTCAACTGTCAGCACAAAATCGGGGCACATTTTCGCGCAATTCGCGCAGCCGATGCATAAGGTCATATCAGTGATTTCCACGGGATAATAGCCTTTTGCGTTGATGTTGGTTTTTGAGAGCGCCACAATATTCTTAGGACATGCCGTTACGCACAGTCCGCAGCCTTTGCAGGCGTCTTTGTCGATTGTTACTTTTGCCAAGCTCATCACCTTCGATACATTAAAATATTCTATACGATAACACAAAAAAGAGACGAAAGTCAAATGACTATGGAGCGCGATTCTTCTTATACTTTCTTCGCAAATGGTAAATTAAAAGAGAATGTAAGCTATCCTACAATTTGATATATTATATTTCATTAGAATCATTTTTAACAGTTCTTTTATTATAATT
>JAJUJH010000186.1 GCA_029265435.1 Clostridiales bacterium | reverse complement strand
ATGTGCACACGCCGATGCTTACCGTCACGCGGCTGCCGCCCAATTGACAGAAATGGCTGTCCATCCGCTCCATAATGCGCTTCATCATCGTTTCGTAACAAGCCGTCTCCCCGCCGAAAACAACGATGGCAAATTCATCGCCTCCCCACCGGTAAGCGACGAGCTCAGTGTCATAAAATGTCCTCAAAACGGAAGCGATATCCTTTAAAAAACGGTCGCCTTCGTCATGCCCCCACGTATCGTTGATAACCTTGAAATCGTCCACATCGAGCAGCGCAAACGCGAACGGCCGTTTTTCGGCAATCATCGCCGCAACCTCCTTTTCAAGGCTGTATCTGTTTTTCAGCAGCGTCAGGCTGTCGTGGCTGGCGTTGTACTCCGTCTCATCCAGTGAGGCCCGCAGCCGTGACAGCAGCCGTGAAAACGAATTGGCGAGTATTCCCGCTTCATCTTTGCGCCGTGTGTAGCCTTCGGGTATGCTGCCGCTTTCAGGATCCATATTCTCCACCAGTCTTGCAAGATCCGCGATCGACTTGGTCATCCGAGACGCCGCCAAATAAACGAAAGCGCCGATCACTGTCAAAGCCAATCCGACAACGCCGGAAAATATCAGCCCTGTCCGGCCCATTTCATCGGCAATGGTCTTTTCGTCTACCAAAACCGTTACATTCAAATTGGTGTGGCTCACAGGCGTTGAAAAGCCGATACGTTTCACGATGCCGTGTTCGGTTTCAATATAAACGCTTCCGTTCTCATTGCCGGATAATGTGCCGCCCTGATAATCGTTTGAATACAATATGTCTCCCTCTATTTTGGTTATCATAAGATCATCGCTGACAGAGAGTGATTCGGTCGACATGATCTCGTCCCAAAAAATACTGGTGGGCAGCGCCGCAACAATGCAGCCGATTTTGCCGCCGATGCCATTGTTAACGGGCTGAATGAACAGCAGCCTTGTCTGGCTGTCCTCATAAAGCCCATCATATAGCACCGAACCCGAATAACGGCTGAAATCCCTGACGGGTTTCCTCAACGCAAAGGCCGATTTGGTGATAATATACCAATCGTCATACCATTTGAGCGCATAATAATCGAATCCGGACATGCGAAGCGAATACTGCAGAGCCGTGATCTTTTGATTCAGCGTATCTTCTTCGATATTTTCCGAAAGAAAATCGACAAGCTGCCTGACTGCATTCAGCCGCACCTCAAACATTTGGGCAATAATGTTAGCGGATTCACGTGATTTTGCCGACGCGCTGTCGTACGCTTTCCCTGCAAGGTTGACTCGATATGAGGATATGTAAATAAAGCCCATTATCACGGCGACAATCAGGAAAACCAAAACAGTCACAAGCGTCAGCTTATTCTTGATCTTCAAAGATGCCCTCCAGCCAGTTCGTATTAACGATTCAATACCCCGATTTGGCCGTTTTGTAACATCGATGCGCCCGTTTACAGCACTTTCGCAAGATATTGCCCGGTAACACTGTTTTTGTCTTTCGCGATCTGTTCAGGCGTTCCTTCGGCTATCACGCGCCCGCCTTCACCGCCGCCTTCCGGGCCCAAATCAATGCAATAATCCGCACATTTGATGACATCGAGATTATGCTCGATCACGATCACCGTATTGCCTTTATCCGCAAGACGCGAAAGTATGCTCACAAGCTTTTTGACGTCGTCGGCATGCAGTCCCGTCGTCGGCTCGTCGAGTATAAACAGCGTGCTGCCCGTCTGTCTTTTGGAAAGGTATGTCGCGAGCTTGACGCGCTGCGCCTCGCCGCCCGAAAGCGTTGTGGACGGCTGTCCCAGGCGAATATACCCGAGCCCCACGTCGTTGATGACTTGAAGAACATTTCGGATGCCCGGAATGCTGTCAAAAAAGACGAGCGCTTCCTCGACGGTCATATCCAGGACCTCCTGTATGTTCTTCCCCTTATATTTCACTTCAAGCGTCTCCCGGTTATACCGCGCGCCCTTGCAGACTTCGCATGGCACATAAACGTCCGGGAGGAAATGCATTTCGATCTTGATGATGCCGTCGCCGCCGCATGCTTCACAGCGTCCGCCCTTCACATTGAAGGAAAAACGGCCCTTCCCGAAGCCGCGAACCTTGGCGTCCTTCGTCTCCGCAAACAGATCGCGGATCAGGGTAAACACGCCCGTATATGTGGCGGGATTGCTGCGCGGCGTGCGACCGATCGGGCTTTGGTCGATATTGATGACCTTGTCAAGCTGTTCGGCGCCTTCAATGCGCTCGTGCCGGCCCGGTTTTTCCTTTGCGCCAAACAGGCGTTTTGCGAGCGCCTTATAGAGTATCTCGTTCACGAGCGTCGATTTGCCGCTCCCCGACACACCCGTGACGGCGGTGATTACACCCAGCGGAAACGTGACGTTGATATGCTTCAGGTTGTTTTCCGATGCGCCCACGATGGTGAGCGATCCGTTTGGCCGCCTTCTTTTCTCCGGCGTGTCGATTTTTTTCACGCCCGATAGATACTGTCCCGTAATCGAGGCGGGATCCGCCATGATCTGAGCCGGCGTCCCCGCCGACACGACGCGACCGCCGTGCACGCCTGCGCCCGGCCCCATGTCGATCAGATAATCAGCCGCTCTCATGGTGTCTTCATCGTGTTCCACCACAATCAGCGTATTCCCCAGCGATTGGAGCTCTTTGAGCGTGGCGAGCAGTTTGTCGTTGTCGCGCTGGTGCAGGCCGATGCTCGGTTCGTCGAGAATATACAGCACACCCGTAAGCCCGGAGCCGATCTGTGTGGCAAGACGGATCCGCTGCGCCTCGCCCCCCGAAAGCGTGCCCGCCGCGCGGGACAGCGTAAGATATGAAAGCCCGACGTTGATCAGGAAATTGAGCCGCGCACGCAGTTCCTTCAAAACCCTGTCGGCTATGATTCGCTGTTTTTCTGTCAGCTCGAGAGAATCAAAAAAATCATAAGCGGTGCTGATCGGCATGTCCGACACCTCCGCAATGTTTTTGCCGCCGATCTTTACCGCAAGCGGTTCGGGTTTAAACCGCGTACCGCCGCATACGGGGCATAGCAGTGTCGTCATATATTTTTCGTATTCCGCCTTCATCGCATCGGATTCCGTCTGCATGTACCGGCGTTCGATGTTTGGAATAATACCCTCGAAGCGGTTCAGAAACGTGCCTTTGCCGTAGTCGGACGAATAGTCCACCTCAAAGCGCTCGTTGTCTGTGCCGTACAAAATCTTCTCCTGTATGCTCCGTTCCAGTTCTCCGAAAGGCGTGTTCATATCGAATCCGAAATGACGCGCCATGCCTTTGAAATACTGCGTGCCCCAGCT
>JAJUJH010000181.1 GCA_029265435.1 Clostridiales bacterium | reverse complement strand
CGATATCAGTACCGATGCAATAAATGAATGGCTCAAGAAAAGGAATATGAAAAATATAATCAGCGCAATAAAAATACGAAACATGACAAAATCAATAGCGCGTGCCAAAAAAGTCTGACCGCCGCGCATTTTCTTTTGGTAATATCGAGTTGCATTTTTATCCATTTTAAGACACCTCCTTTGCATTCATTATGACCAAATTTGTTTTATGTATACTTGCATATTAAATTACAATACACTTGATGACATTAAAGAAAAGCTTTAAGGAACAAAATACAGAATATATTGTAAAGGTGTCACTTGCCGAATACTTCGCCGAGCAAGTATTGGAATGGAAAGAATTGCAGATATGAATACGGCCGTATTTTGGGCCGCATTAGTATATTCATTGCTCGATCATCGGATGCAATGACGATTGCTTTTCGTATTTATATGACCGATGCCAGCAGAAGAAGCGGCAGGTTGTCATCGTATATTTTTGCAAACTGAGATATCGGCAGCGGATTTTTGCCTTTCCCTACCTCCACCGTATATCCGGGCCTTCGGTATTCCTTGATGAACCAGTCTTTATATCCCGCATATGAGGCTATTCCAGACGCTTCCTCCAGCATGTACCCGGCCGCATCAGCGAGCGCCGCACCGATTATTTTGGATTCCTCGGTACCCATGCCGCGGAAATTCCAAAAAACCACTTCTCCCTGGCTATGATACGCGAGCACAAGTCTCGGGTCAATGCCGAACGTCATATCCACGACTGCTCTTGTTTCCGGCTCGGATAGCGGATACGGGCCGGAATAACGCGTCGGCCCCGGCCCCGAGATACCCAGCGCCGCCTCGCCCGCTTTGGATTCTTCCCATCCCGCATCGTAATTATGGTTCAAATCCACGCCATGGTTATTGGCCTGCCACGTCATTGAAAAATCCATACTGCCATTGTTCCATCGGATCAGTTCGCCGTAATACGGGTTCGAATCACATAATCCGTTCAGCACCAGCTCCACTCCGTCCGGATTGACCATCGGTATCAGGTATATGCTGCTTTTCCCCCATATTTCACTCGGCGAAAATCCGGCGATCGTCTGTCCGAGTGCGAAGCTTCTCGCGAAATCCTCGGCGAATTTCATCAGAAGCGGCGAAGTGATCCATTCGAGCGCGTGATGCGCGGCGTTGTAAAGCACTTTGTTGGCGCCTTTGCCGAGTTTCAGATAATAAATGTTCCTTCCGAGCACACTTTTCCCCGCCGAGCCCGTCTCAATAAACGGATAAAGCGCTTGAAGCGCCGCCACATTTCTCTGTAAAACGGCGTATGTGTAATTGATATCCGTCGGTATTACGCCGATGCCGAAAGGAACTTTAACTCGCTGTCCGGCGTACAGACTGTTTTCATCCGTAATATCAGCGTTTGCTGTGCGTATCCGTTTGATATCGACACCGTAACGCTTTGCGATGCTGTAAAACGTGTCTCCGGGCTGTATGGTGTAAAAATCATACCCCAATATGAACGGCTCCATTATCCGGGATGTGTTCGTGCCAACCACGCCGTCCGGTATGAGCCCAAACCGTTTTTGAAACGCGGCAACGGCGCTTTTCGTTATGACGCCGAATTTTCCATCCACCGTTCCGGTATACAGCCCCATCCTTTTGAGCAGCGACTGTATTTCCATGACATCTGTACCCATTGATCCCAATCTTAGCACTCTCATCAGGCACACCTCTCCGATTTTGAAAATATCGTTAAGACATTTTATTCACCGCAGGAAACCGTCGTGCGCTGTGCGTGCTTTTACCGGCCCAAAATAATTCCGCCGTTTTTGGACGGCGGAACCGCGAATTATAAACTGGCTCTAAACATATCCGCAATATCCCGTTCAGTCGGCGGCACAAGCGTGTTGCCGATATTCTTGGTATTAATGGAAATGCGCGAATACTGCACGATCTCCTGTTCGGACAGAGGATCCATTTTCCCAAGCAGTTCATCCAGCGTTTTTTTCAACTCGTCAACGGACTTTAAGCCCATCAGTTCAAGAATCCGCGAGACTTTTTCCACTTCGTTCTTTTGAAGGAATTCAAAAAAAGCGGCAAGCAGCAAACCGTTGGCGCGGCCATGCTCCACATTCTTAAAATATGTGAGCGAATACCCCATCGCGTGAACTGCGGTGGTACCGCAGTTTGAGATCACCATGCCGCCCAGCATCGACGCATACAGCAGCTTTTCTCTCTGTTCATCCGTCAGCAAACCGTTCTTAAGCGCGCCCAAGCAATATGCAATGTTCTTTATGCCTTCCGTCGCAAGCATATCCGTCATCATGTTGGAACGGACTGTCAGCATGCCTTCCGTCAAATGAGACAGCGCGTCTATGGCGGTACAGACGGCAACGGTGTGCGGCAGCGCTTTTAAATATCGCGCATCAAGCATCGCGATATTCGGAAAAAGCAGAGGCGATGCGAGCGACGTTTTTGTCTGAGCGGCATCGTTCGTCAATATCGCGTACGGCGTCACTTCCGAACCCGTCCCGGCCGTTGTCGGGATATGGGCCATTGGCAGAACGGTACCGCCATATCGGCCGGAAAACAAGTCGCTCTGCGGAATATCCTGGCACGCAAGCAGCGCAATGGCCTTTGCGGCGTCCATGGGAGAACCGCCGCCAACGGCAACCACAAAATCGCACCCCTCCTTTTTGGCAGCATCCGCCCCGTCATAGACGCACGCTATCGTGGGATTGCTCATCACTTTGTTAAAAATCAAATAGCTTTGTCTGTTTTGTTTAAGTGCGGCTGTCACGTCATCCAAAGCCCCGCTGGCTTCCGCCGAGCGCGCCCCTGTCACAATCAGTGCCTTTTTCCCGAGCACCGATATTAAATCCGCGCTTTGCCGGACGACATTATGCCCCATCAGCACTTTCGTCGGCATTTGATACGATATCGTCATTGATTTTTCTCCTTTCCGTCCCGACCTTCCGTTTAAACGCACCGGCAAATAATCCGTCTTGACTGCGCTCAAATGGAATCGATGTCCTATCCCTCCTTTTGATTATAGCACATCCATACTGTCGTGTCGGCAAAGTCGAAAATCGAAAATGCATCATACTCCTCAGCTATAACAGATCGCGGATATAAAAAGCAAGCAAATAACGCAGCCTGTTTTCCTGCGTCAATTCACAGTTGAGTATTTCGCGGATTCTCCTGATTTTGTAGTTAATCGTGTTTCGGTGTACAAAGGTAAGCTGCGCGACCTCCTGAACGCTTGAATTATGCTCAAGATAACAGCGAAACGAATCCATATAGTCTGTGCCGTTTTCCTTATCAAACTGTTCAAGAGGACCTAGGCTCTCCTCGTACATCTCTTTGAGAACCTGATTGCTTTCAACAGAAACCAGCAGCTTATAAAGATCTAAATTCTGATAATGAATGATGTTTTCGTCACGTGCTTCCGCCACCTTGAGAGCCGCTATCGCTTTCTTGTACCCTTGGGTGACAGAAACATATCCGTTCCCGGCAGGGCTCACGCCCGCCGTCAGACGCCTGCCGTTGTTACGACCGGCAACGTCTTTCTGAATATCGTTTAAAAACCGGTTTATTTGCTCGGATGAATAATCCTTTAAAATGACCATCAGCCGTTTATCGTGTACAAACAGGCTGAATCTTCCGCCGGTAATATTGAGGATTCTCTGCGCCTTATATTTCAATGCACGGATTTCAGATTCATCCTGCGCATCCGGCTGTATACGCAGTGCCGCAACGCAGT
>JAJUJH010000142.1 GCA_029265435.1 Clostridiales bacterium | reverse complement strand
GTATCGATGTGATAAGCGTGGAGAACCATAACAAGATTCCCGAATTGAGAGAACGCCCCGACTCTGATTTCCCGAAGCTGAAGAAGTATCTGGTGCTGGGCATCAGAAAATCATTGACGCATCAGAAGAATAACAAGACATCGGATTTTTTGGTTCCGTATACGTCGTCCGGATGCGCGGCAATGTGTCTTTACTGTTATCTTGTCTGCACTTATTATACGAGCGCCTATCTGCGAGTTTTTGTGAATCGCGAACAGATGATGGAAAAGCTCAAGAGAGCGGCCGAAAAATATCCGGGCAGCGTATTTGAAATCGGCAGCAATTCGGACCTTGTTCTTGAAAATACGGTGAGCGGCAATCTTGAATGGACGATCAGGCAATTTGCCGGAGTTCAAAACGCACGCATCACGCTGCCGACGAAATTCTCGATGGTTGATCCGCTGATCGGCCTGCCGCACGGTCACAATGTGACGATACGTATGAGCCTGAACCCGCAGGAGATCATTTCACATGTGGAGTTCGGCACTTCCAAGCTGAACGAACGCATAGACGCGCTGAATAAGCTCTATGCCGCGGGATATGATACGGGCATACTGATCGCGCCGATCATCATGACAGATAGATACAAAGAGATGTACGAATCGCTTTTTGCCCTGATGGCCGAAAAACTTCTGCCCGGCATCAAAAGCTCTGCGCGTTTGGAACTGATATTCATGACATACGGAACCGTTACAAAGAACATCAACGAGCAGGCCTTTCCTGGCGCATGGGCGTTGTACAATCAAGAATCAATGGCATATTGCGGACGCAGCCGCTATGGCTACAAACGGGAAGAGAAGGAAACAGCCTCCGCTTTTTTCCGTGACCGAATCGCGCACTATTTGCCAGAAGCGACAATTGCGTATATTGTCTAAACGAATTTTATTAACCGAATTTTATTGCATAAATCATGCCGATTAATCTTATACACCGGGATTAATTGATATTGAGCCGAAATAGTTATCCATACTGTTCCATGGATTTGGCCGAAAAAATCACTAATGCCGTCGCAAAAGGGATGGGCAGTGATTTGCTGCTGCCATAATGGCTTGATGATATTCAAAACTCGCGGTTTTGTCAGTATTTATGACATGAAGGAGAAACGGAAGGTATAAAAGATTGTGTATTTCACCCGGTATGGTATAATATCTTACGAGGTGAAGCGCATGCCGAAAGGCAAAAATAAAAAACAATCACCCAATACCGAACCGAAACGCCATGGAGAAATCGCCGGAATTATCATCATCGCACTTGGCATTTTCCTTGGCGTTTGTGTGTATATCAAAACCGACACGGGCTTGCTGGGCGGCGTTGCCAGGGATATCATGTTCGGCCTTTTCGGCCTTTTTGCTTATGCCATTCCTTTTCTTTTTGTGATTGTCGGTTTTCTCATCATCGCGGCGAGAAGCAAACGGGTCAACAAGGGCAAGACGGTAATGTGGGCGCTGCTGGTCGTTTCTCTGTTCTCGCTGACGCATACGTTTCTGCTTAACCGGCTTGATATTTCAAAAGGCTTTTTTGGCTATGTGGCGGATTCGTACAATTTCGGTGTGCAGGGCGCCGGTTCCGGCGCTGTCGGCTGTCTGCTCGTCTATCCATGCGATCTGCTGCTCGGGCATGTGGGCTGTATCATACTTTTTATCACGCTTACTGTCATCTGCATGCTCGTCATCACCAACCTCTCCATTAAAAAGATGGGACAGGATGTGGCGCGCGCGGGAAAGCGCACCGTCGAAAAGGCGCGTGAAACGATGGCCGTAAAAGCGGAGGAACGTCAGAAACGCCGCCTTTATGTGGAAGACCTTCGCGACGGCATGCCTCAAGAAGACGGTGAACCGTGCGAGCCTGAATTGCTCGATGAAAGAAGCTTTCGGAGGAAGAAGAAAAAACCGTCGTATATCGACGACGCTGTATTTGCGGACAAGCCGCTTAAAGCGCAGGAAACGGAAAAGCCGGTGCAGGCGCCTCGCGGCGAAATCACGATAGAAGCGTTCGATCACAACCGGAAACCGGAGCCGGATGTTTCCGCAAATATAACCGAAACGGCTCATAAAGCGGCGGAAGCGCATGAAGAGCCGTTTGCGGCGTCGAAAAAGAGCAAAGCCTATAAGCTTCCTCCGCTTTCGCTGCTGACCAAAACGGCAGAAAAGCCGAAACAGGGCAGCATGGAGGAGCAGCACAGAAACGCGCAGCTCATCGAAGAGACGCTCGCGAATTTTGGCGTGGAGGCGCAGGTGATACATATTGTGCGCGGCCCCGTCGTCACGCGTTATGAGCTGAAGCCGGCGGCGGGTGTACGCGTCAGACGCATCAAGGAACTTGAAAGCGATATCGCGATGAGCCTTGCGGCCCGAAGCGTGAAAATTGAAGCGCCGATTCCGGGCAAAGCCGCGGTCGGCATTGAAGTGCCCAATTCCAATGTATCGTTTGTGCATCTGCGTCCGCTTCTTGAGTCGGACGAGTTTAAAAACGCGCCGTCCCCGCTCACATTCGCGCTCGGGAAGGACATATCGGGCAAAAACTATTATGTGGACATCACAAAGATGCCGCATATACTGATTGCCGGCGAAACGGGTGCGGGCAAAAGCGTCTGCATCAATTCGCTGGTCACAAGCCTGTTGTTTAAGGCGACGCCGGACGAACTGAAGCTTGTGATGATCGATCCCAAGGTGGTGGAGCTTTCGATATTCAAGAACCTTCCGCATCTGCTGGTGCCGGTGGTGACGGAACCCAAAAAGGCGGCCGGCGCGCTGAACTGGGCGGTCAGCGAGATGACGTCTCGCTACAAACTGTTCGCGGAAAAAGGCGCGCGTGATTTGAACCGTTTCAACTCGATCGTGGACGGAGAACAGGAGAAGCTGCCTCGCATTGTCGTCATTATCGACGAGCTTGCGGAATTGATGATGGCCGCTCCGCGCGAGGTGGAGGAATCGATCTGCCGTATTGCACAGCTCGGTCGCGCCGCCGGCATCCATCTCATCGTGGCGACGCAAAGACCGTCCGTCAACGTGATAACGGGCATTATCAAGGCGAATATCTCGTCCCGTATCGCGTTCAAGGTCAACTCGGGCGTGGACTCGCGTACGATACTCGATCAGAACGGGGCGGAAAAGCTGCTCGGCAACGGCGATATGCTGTACCATCCAACGGGAGCGCCGCGCCCCATACGGCTTCAGGGCTGCTATGTATCGGACAGCGACATCGAGGCTGTAACGGAATATGTAGGCAGGACGCCTGAAGAGCAGACGTTTGACGAAGACATTATGACCAACATCAACGCGGGCGGAAGCGATAAGGACGGCGGCGATGAAGGCGATATGGACGAGCTTCTGCCGAAAGCCGTCGCGGTGGTGCTCGAATACGGTCAGGCGTCGATATCCATGATACAGCGCCGTCTTCGTGTGGGATATGCGCGCGCCGCGCGTCTTGTGGATGAAATGGAACAGCGCCAGATCGTCAGTCCGTTTGAAGGCAGCAAAGCGCGCAATGTACTCATCACCTGGAACCAATATGAAGATATGTTCGGCCCCAGGGAAGAACTGGAAGGATGACCGGGAAAATGGACGATCTTTATATATACGTCGTGTCGCTCGGATGCGATAAAAACAGAATCGATACGGAACACATGCTTGGGATACTGGCGGACAGCAATGCCGTTATCGTGGATGCTCCCGAAGAAGCCGATGTGATCATCGTCAATACTTGCGGCTTTATTGACGACGCCAAACGTGAATCGATCGACGTGATACTGGAGATGGCGAGATACAAGCAAAACGGCGCGCCCGCGCTCATCGTGACGGGCTGTCTCGCCCAGCGTTACGCAAAGGAGCTTGCGCAGGAACTGCCCGAGGTGGATGCGTTCCTCGGCGTCAGCGCATACAGCAATCTGCCGGAAGCGATACGCAGCGTGCTGAACGGCAGACGCTATATCTGCTGCGACAGGCTGGACGGCGATATGGAAGGCCGCGTGCTGACCACGCCGGCCCATCTCGCTTATGTGCGCATTGCCGACGGCTGTTCCAACCGCTGCAGCTACTGTGCGATACCGCGAATCAGAGGGCCGCTTAAAAGCAGGCCGTTTGAGAACGTCATCCGAGAAATCGAAGATCTTCGCAAAGGCGGCGTCTGCGAAGCGGTGCTCGTCGCTCAGGATACCACGCGGTACGGCGAGGATCTCGGAAAGCGGGAGCTGCCGCGGCTCATCGATGAAGCCGCCGATATCATGCGCGGCGGCTGGCTGCGCGTGATGTATTCGTATCCCGAAGGCATCACGGACGAACTGACGGATGCGATGCTTCGCCATGACAACGTCTGCCGTTATCTCGACATACCGATGCAGCATTTTTCTGATCCTGTGCTCACTGCGATGAACAGGCGGCATACGCGCAAACAATCGGTGAAGCTATGCCGATCGCTGCACGAGAAAGGCTTCGTGCTGCGCACATCGTTGATTGTGGGGTTCCCGGGAGAGACTCAGTCGGATTTTGAAACGCTTCTCGACGCCATACAGGACATTCGTTTCGAGCGGCTCGGCGTGTTCCGGTATTCGGCAGAGGAAGGGACGGCGGCGGCAAAGATGAGCGCGCAGATTGATGACGAAACGAAGCAGGAACGGTATGAAAAGGTAATGGCCGTACAGGCGGGCATTTCGAGCGACTTAAATGAAGCGCTTGTGGGGCGGACCGTCCGCGTGATTGTGGACGGTATGGACGAAACGGGGCTTTTTGTGGGCCGCACAATGGGACAGGCGCCGCAGGTTGACGGCGATACGTATATTTCATCGAAAAAAGACTTGACGGCGGGCACATTTCATGATGTGCTTATAACGGAAGCCAATGAATACGATCTGTTGGGAGAGCTTAAATGAACCTTGCCAATAAACTGACGCTTTTTCGGATTGCACTGATTCCCGTATTTATCGCCTTTTTCTATATACCCATTCCGTATTGGAATTATTACGCGGCGCTCGTGTTCGTTGTGGCGTCGCTGACGGATTTGTTTGACGGCAGAATCGCGCGGAAACGCAGCATTGTGACCAATTTCGGCAAGCTGATCGATCCGATAGCGGACAAGCTGCTTGTATGCAGCGCGCTCATCATGCTGACGGCCAAGCCTGACTCGGGCGCTTGGGTCAACGAAATACTCGTCATCATCATGGTCGGGCGCGAGTTTGTGATAAGCGGCCTCCGGCTGCTGGCCGCCGCGGAGGGAAAGGTGCTTGCGGCCGATATGTTCGGCAAGTCGAAAACCGTGGTGCAGATCGTGGCGATTGTGACGGTGCTGCTGCGTGACGGCGTGTTTGCGGGGACTTTTTTTGAACAGGTGATCATCATCGGCGGCTTTGCGCTGATGTGCGCGGCAACGGTTCTCTCTGTGCTGTCGTGCGTCAGCTATTTTATCAAAAACAAGGATGTTATGAAAGAACTCGTCTGACATTTGTTTTGAAAACGAAGGTCGGCATGAGCGATATTGAGGAGGGTTTTGGGAATGTCGGTTGAAAAACAGAAGGCGCTGGAAATGGCGCTTACGCAAATTGAAAAACAGTTTGGCAAGGGCAGCGTCATGAAGCTGGGGGACAAGGCCGCGATACCTGTTTCCGTCATTCCCACAGGCTGCCTGGAGCTGGATATCGCGCTCGGCGTGGGCGGCGTACCGCGCGGACGCATTATCGAGATATACGGACCCGAATCCTCCGGCAAAACGACGGTGGCGCTGCATATGGTGGCCGAAGCGCAGAAGCTTGGCGGCGCGGCGGCCTTTGTGGATGCGGAACACGCGCTCGATCCGGTTTACGCAAAGAATCTCGGCGTTGATACCGACAACCTTTATGTGTCGCAGCCGGATACGGGCGAACAGGCGCTTGATATCGCGGAAGCGCTGGTAAGAAGCGGCGCGATCGATATTATCATCATCGACTCGGTGGCCGCCCTTGTGCCAAAGGCCGAGATCGACGGCGAAATGGGGCAGTCTCATGTGGGCCTTCAGGCCAGGCTGATGTCTCAGGCGCTCCGGAAGCTTGCGGGTATCGTCAACAAATCAAACACCGTCGCGGTATTCATCAACCAGCTGCGTGAAAAAGTGGGTGTGATGTTCGGCAATCCCGAAACCACACCGGGCGGGCGCGCGCTTAAGTTTTACGCATCGGTGCGGCTTGATGTGCGCCGAGTGGAAGCGATAAAAAGCGGCGACGAAATAATCGGAAACCACACCAAGATCAAAGTGGCCAAAAACAAGGTGGCGCCGCCGTT
>JAJUJH010000076.1 GCA_029265435.1 Clostridiales bacterium | reverse complement strand
TTGTATATCTGCAAAACCGATACTTTTTTTCGTTGCCATAGCTTTTTCTCACCTTTTTCGTTACTATGGCAGCATTCTACATCCTATACTGACCGTTTTTTGGGACTCTTCTTTCATGCTTCATCTTAATAGCCATGTTATAAAATTCACGGTTTGCGTATGTTTCGTTCAGACCACTCACAGAACGGGTGAAATAAAACATGTAGCACTTCGGTATCTCTTTATAGGATGTGACATCAGCAATATTCCCCAAATTAGGAATTGATGCCTCACCGTTAAGAGTAAACTCACTGAATCCCATTTGATCCACAGTTTCTTCAGCAAGTTTCCTAGCATCTTCAACAGGCATACGCACATTTTCAATATCCAGATCGTCGGTTGCCAATCCTCCGGGCGGAGTACCTGGGGTATTACAAAAAGTGAATACATCGTATTGGGTATCCTTATCCGTATATGAAAAAGATGCAGGATTTTCTTTTCCCAAGTTCGCTATAAGAGATACGTATGAAGTACCGTTAGATCTGGTTTGTAATTCCGTACTGGCGGGAGTTGTTGTCCCTTCATCCGAAGCGGTTGTGTATAATTCTTTATACATATCCAGTTCATCTTTAATTTGATCATAATACGCATCCGGATCTACTTTGTATAAGTCTGAATTTGTGCCTGATTCCAGTTCTAAAATGATCTCCAAAAGTTCATCTTTAGAATATTCTTCTGGAGTTCTCGGCTTATACAACGGCTGATTCTGCATTAATGCATTGATAATCGCATCAATTTCATCTTGAGTAAACATCCTTGGCGTCAATGCCGCCAGTGGTATTTGATCAATGCTGGGAGCTGATACTGAAGCATTAATATTGACGACAACCGATTGATCGTCTGAAGCAAACGTTAAATCATATTCATTTGGAACATCCGAAAATGGGTTAATATCCGAAGCCGTGGCAGCAATATAACTGCTGTCATTCTTATTTGCAACAATATTCTTCTCCGGTGTAGGTTGACACGCTGATAACAATAACAACATAAAAACCAAAAATGATACCCATACTCTTTTCATTATATCCCTCCGAACCTGCTGCATATCCAGCTACAGTATACTGCGGCTGGATGTCGATAACCCCCGTCTTCATTCATTGAAAACAGGGTTTATCGACAGTCTGTACCCCCGGCTCGCCGGGGATTTTATTTATTTTAATATAACGCGGTCAACGATGCTTCCATCAATTGCATTAATCGAAATATAGCTATTCATAAATGCTTTGTTTATATATTGATTGTTTTTGTCAAGTGGATATCCTCCAGGTTCTTGTTGCGTATATGTATCTATACGATATCCGAAAAAATCCCACGCCGGAACAAGCAACCCCTGATTAAAAGCATTCTCTCTTGGAACTTTTGCAAAACCGAGAACAATCTTATTAATAATAATATCTCTCTTGCATATATTTGAGTTATCATCTTTCCATACATCTCTAACCTTGGCTTGATCTTTAAATATTCTTATAATATCTTCAAAAGGTAACAAAGTTGCACTTTCAGATAGTGTGTCTACAACTTTGATGGGTGCCGTCCATTCAAAACGATTGATTCCTTTATCGTCAACGCCAATCAACAGACATTCATCGGGCCAAGGTTCGGCATATTGCTGCGTTTGAGGAGAGCTCGTATTTCCGATAAATGTGATTGATTTATTATCAAAAGATTGTGTGAAATAAAGAACTGGATAAATGTTGCGGCTTTCCGAATCAGAGCTTCTGATACCATCATATCCTATGGCTGCAAGTGCCATGTTTGAAAAGCCCATTTTATTCAAAGCATCTTCAGCAATTTTAATCGCTTCTTTTTCACTTATCAATAAATTCTTAGGATTTTCGTTTGCTTCTTGAATGTTAAAAATCGGATATGAACTGCTATCTATGTTTTCATACATGATTTTATTGTTTGTTTTCGTACTGTCGGATACAACCATAATGCTTGCGGGATTTTCTTTTCCCATATACGCTTCGCCTTGAATAATTGAAACATCTGGTATTTCTTTAAAGATGTCCGCAGGGAGATCTTTGAACAGAATTGTCTTGCCATCTTGAAAATTTAAATCAATAGGGGTTGGACTATACTCCGAAGGCGCATCAACTAATTGTTGTTCTAATTGCTTTATCTGTTTATGATAGTCCTCAATGGCTTGATTGTAATATTCAGGATTAGATTCTTTAAGCAAATATAAATCGGAATTTGTATCCGTAATATGAGCCTTTATTTTTATAATTTCCTCTTCGATTTCCGCCTTTGTTTTTATAGTCTTGGGTTT
Source organism: Clostridiales bacterium (assembly GCA_029265435.1). Taxonomy (GTDB): domain Bacteria; phylum Bacillota; class Clostridia; order Christensenellales; family SZUA-584; genus SZUA-584. The sequence goes on along the minus strand of JAJUJH010000076.1, from coordinate 9,889 downwards.
ATAAAGGGTCTTTCCGTCGAATAATACGTTTATAATGTTATTTGCTTGCTGCTGACTGATCTGCTGCGGCTCAACGATGTATATGGGAAAAACGGAACTTTCCGGAATTAAAATTTCGGCGTCAATATTGATCGATAGAAAATCGCCATCAACGGTGAAATTCTCCTTCCAGCTTTTAGGCGCGTCATATTTTATATATGTTGCACCCTGTGCGGTCGTTTTTTGTTGAATCGTTTCTTCAATACCTGCTTTTTTAGCAACAATGGATTCATTCGGCGTAGACTGACAAGATGACATCAACAATATGAAAAGGATTAATGAAATTACAATGATATTTTTCTTCATTGTTTCTTCTCCTGGATACTTATACAGTATTATACTTATACATTATGCATATACAATATAATATCACCATGGTTGCCATATTTGCTCACGGCTTGTCTGTAAGGCCGTTTGCATATAAGACGCTTTGAAGGCGTGAAAGTGCTATGTAAAATTGTAAACAATTTGTGCCTATCTAAATATTAGCGATAAAAAGCTTCCTGCTTGCCTGTGTGTTGGCCAAACGGCCAAAATAATAGCTGGAAAAGATAACTTATGACACGCTGCTATTTAACATTCACGTTATTCAGAGCTTTCGGCTTTGAATAATTCTTCTTGGCAATGTAAGTGGTACCATCAGCTTGACCGATACTATTAATAACATTTAAAGTCGTATTCATCGATCATTTCTTTAACGGAATTTTGAGCGATAGGGTGGTTCCGGCATCCGTCAAAACGTCTGTACCACATAAAATTTAAAGTTATGGTTGTATCTGTACGAGCTTTATCGTGATCTGAGGTATATTCTAACATTACATAGGTATCTCGAACCTGTATGCATTTCAATATCGCATTATCTGGTAAAGTTTTTGTAGCCGGCTATTCTGCCGGCGGCGGGATCAGCTTTTGATTCTTTTCAAGCCGAACCATGACTGCGATAAATACGATCATAGCCGCAATGAATCCGGCCCCGCCGATATATCCCGTGGGTGCAGGCCCGACAAAAGGATTGACCGACTGTGCATTTGGCATAAACATCAATCCGGTTGCGGCCAGACCGTTAAGCGAGCCGTGAGCGATGGCGGCGGGCAGGCAGCTGCGCGTCCTGAAAGACACATAAGTCAGAAAAGTGCCAATCACAATGCAGAATCCGCACATCGCAAGAATGCCGGTAAACGGATATCCCGGATATCCGAACCCGTAATTATGGCCGATGATGACGGTTAACGGCGCGTGCCAAAACCCCCAGATCACGCCGCTTAATAAAACGGTCGGCACGATCGGCATTTTTTCGGAAAGCTTGGGAGTCAGATATCCGCGCCATCCCCATTCTTCTCCAACAGTGCTTAAAATATTGAGGATGGGTGAAAGCAGCACCCCGATTATGATTTGCCCGAACAGCAATATCCTCAGCGTTTCCGGATCTGAATCCAGCCCGAGCGACGCGTTGTATTCCGCCACATACCCCATGTTTGGGTCGAACATTTGCGGGCAGATCAAAAAGTACAGCGCCGTTCCCGCAAATATCAGCCCCGCCGGAAGCAGCCATGCAAGGATATAATAACGGATATGTCCTTTGAATCTCGGCTTTATCCACGCATCCTTAAAGCCCTCCTTTGTGACAAGACGCGTAAACACCACGCCGAGCGCGGGAATGAACATCATAGCGCCCACCGCTAGATTCAATATCGGGGCATACGCCGAGCTGTTAACGATACGGCCAATCAGGAATATCTCCAGTGCATATGTGACCGCAAATGTAAACGCAAGAAATATGGCGATCCGTTTGCCTGCCGTCATTTTTTTATCCAATTCCGTTTCCCCTCTCATCATTTTATTTTTACGGCCGTGCCGTAGGCGATAACCTCCGCTGCGCTCTGCATCAGCGACGACGATGCGTAGCGGATATTGATAACGGCGTCGGCGCCCAGCGCCTGCGCTTCGTCAACCATGCGCTTCACCGCGATCCGGCGCGATTCGTTGAGCATCTCGGTATAGTCCGTAATCTCTCCGCCCACAAGCGTTTTCATGTGCGCCATAAAGTCCTTGCCGAAGTGTTTGGACTGCACCACGTTTCCCTTCACCATGCCGAGCGCTTCAATTTCTTTACCGGGTATGTAATCAATATTTAGCAGCAGCATTTTCTTCGCCTTTCCTGATTTCTTTCATTCTTTGTTTCAGCGCTATCAAAACGCCGACGATGACCGCTGCGGGAAACAGCAGTATCAGCGCCGCCGCCAGCGCGGGCACATGGCCGGCAATAAAGCCCCAAAGCAGCAGCCCCGTGACCGCCGACATAAACGCAATCACGATAAGAGCCACGATAACGGCGGTATATTGCTGTTTTTTATCAATGCTGATGTTCATGAATCGCGCCCCCTCCTTCTCCATATTCTCCATACGTTCAAGATATTCGTCGGGATCAAGCGTTTCCAGAGAAGCGTTCTGCTGCGCGATCTGCGCGCAAAGCAGCTTCGTTTTTTCAAGATTGACGCTGTCGCGCTCCAGCTTGATGAGATGACGCCTGAACGCATCTTCGGCGGTGAGCACGCCTTTTTGAACCTTGAGAATCTCGTCGATGGGCATTGCCAGCTTGCGAAGCAGCTTGATTTTTTTGAGCATTGCCACATCGTCGGCATCGTATTCGCGGTACCCGTTGCCCGAATTGCGGCCGGGCGAAAGCAGCCCCTCTTTCTCGTAAAAGCGGATGTTCCTTTTTGTGATGCCCACGGCCCGCTCAACCTCGTTGATTTTCAAATTGACGCTCCCCCTTTGCTACTATTATTCTATACCTTCTCCCTGGCAGAAGGTCAACCATACGTTTGAAAAACCGATAAAAACGCATAAAGCCTCAAGTTGATTTTTCCGTTTGATTTTGATATCCTTTATCAAAGGCTTGGAGAAGCCGTGTTTTGGCAGACAGACAGCTTGTTGCGGCAAAAGGAAAGGAAAAGACATCATTATGATAATTGCAATCGGAGCGGATCATGGCGGTTTTGAATTAAAAAAACAGATCATAAGCCATTTGGAAAGCAAAGGCGTTAAAGTGCTGGATATGGGCGCCTACGATGCACAGTCTGTGGACTACCCGGATTATGCGCCGCCGGTATGCCGCGCCGTGCTTTCGGGCGAAGCGGATTACGGCATACTCATATGCGGAACGGGGATCGGCATTTCAATATCCGCCAACAAAATTGAGGGCGTGCGCTGCGCGCTCCTTGGCGATACGTTTTCCGCAAAAATGGCGCGCGAACACAACGACGCGAATGTGATGGCCCTCGGCGCGCGCGTGCTGGGTGTGGGGCTTGCTCTCGAAATAGTGGATACGTTCATCGGAACGGATTTTTCCCATGACGATCGCCACAGCCGCCGTATTCAAAAAATGATGGATCTGGAGAAACGCTGAGCGTTTCTCTTTTTATAAAACGGTTTATTTCTAAGTAATGCCTCATTGGTATGACGGAAATAATTTCATATATGAAAATAACGGAGGAATACTATGGGCAAATTAGTCGTGATCGATCACCCGCTTATTCAGCATAAAATTTCGCTGATCAGAGACAAGCAAACCGGTACGAAGGACTTCCGCAATCTCGTTGAGGAAATTGCGATGCTGATGGCTTATGAGGTGACGCGCGACCTTCCATTGAAGGAAGTGGAGATTGAAACGCCCGTCGCCAAAGCCAAAACAAAAGTGATTTCGGGCAAAACGATCGGCGTTGTTCCCATACTGCGCGCCGGTCTTGGCATGGTGAACGGCATACTTTCGCTTGTGCCGGCGGCAAAGGTGGGGCATATCGGCTTATACCGCGACCCCGAAACGCTTCTGCCTGTTGAATATTACTGCAAGCTGCCCACCGATGCGTCCGAACGCGATTTTATCATTGTGGATCCGATGCTGGCCACGGGCGGCAGCGCGTGCGGCGCCATCACGCTTTTAAAGCAGCGCGGTGTCAAAAACATCAAGCTCGTGTGCCTCATTGCCGCGCCGGAGGGGGTGGCCGCCGTGCGCAAGGAGCATGACGACGTCGATATATTCGTCGCGGCGGTTGATGAGAGGCTTAACGACCACGGTTATATCGTGCCCGGCCTTGGAGACGCGGGAGACAGGCTGTTCGGCACTAAGTAACGGGAGAATCAAAATGGCATCAGACGTTCTGTCCGAAATAAAAGCCGCCGAAGAAAAGGCGCAGGAATTAAGGCGCGTAGCGTCAATCGCCGCCAAAGACGCGCTGAAAAACGCCGCGCAGGAAAACGCGGCTTACGAAGAAGAGGCGCTTGCGCAGGCGCGACGCGAAAGCCTGAAAAAGGTGGACGAGGGCCGTGCCGCCGCAAAGGAGGAGCTTGATAAGCTTCAGGCCGAGCGGCTTCAAGAATGCGCCGCGCTCAAAGACAGCGCCCGGAAAAAGCTTTACGCGGCGGCGGATAAGTGTTTGGAGAGGATACTCAAGTAATATGGCCATACTGAGTATGAAAAAAATGGTGCTGATCGCGCATCAGGACAGCCGGGACAAGCTTTTGAAAAGCCTGCAGGAAACCGGTACGGTCGAGGTCGTGAAGACGACTCTTGAAGGGCTTGAAGAAGCGGCCGACCCCGAAACGCTCAGCCGGCTTGAAGCCCGCTACGCGGCGGTGCGCGAGGCGCTTGAAACGCTTCGCCCGTACGATACCGGCAAGCCGTCGTTTCTGAGCCCAAAGCCCGCCCTGTCGCGGGCCGATCTTCAAAACGCCGCGGAGCGCTTGAAAGAAGCGGATGCCGTTATCGAGCAAATCAAGGCGTTTGCCGACGGCATCGCATCGATAAAGTCGCGCCGTCAGCGGCTGAAAAACCGTATTGCCCAGCTTGAGCCTTATGCGCGTTTCGACGTTCCGCTTGAGGATGTGTCGGAAAGCCGGTATACCGTTTGTCTGCTTGGCACGGTTCCAGAAGACGGCAGAGACAGTTACGCCCGTATCGCCGCCGATTACGCCGATACGGCCTATTTTGAACAGGTAGACGAGTATAAGGACGCGATAACGGTGTTTGTTGTCATGCTCAAAGACGTTCACGAAAAGCTGACGGGCGAGCTTAAATACATCGGCTTTTCCGAAGCGTTTACGAAAGACCTGAAGGGGACGCCGCGCGATATCATTGCGGACTGCGAAAGCGAGCTTTCCGCTTTGGATGAGGAAACAAAAGAATATGAAGATAAAGCGCGCCGCCTTTTGAGCGGCAAGCCGCTTTTGACTATGCTTGAGGATTATTTAAGCAACGAGATCGAACGCGCACGGTGTTTCAGCCGTCTTGGTGAAACGCGCAAGGCGTTTGCGCTTGAAGGCTGGGTGATCGGAGACGATGCGGCCGATGTGGAAAAAACGGTGCTGGACGCCGCGCCCGAAGCGTACATCCGCTTCCGCGATCCCGAGGACGGCGAGATCCCGCCGACCGCTTTGAAAAACCCGCGTGTGATACAGCCGTTTGAAGCCGTAACCGATATGTACGCCGTTCCGTCATACGGCGGTTTCGATCCCAACCGCATCATGGCGTTTTTCTATTTTATCGTGTTTGGCATGATGGTGGGCGACGCGGCATACGGCGTGATACTGACGCTGGGCGCGTTTGCCGTGCTGAGGCTTAAAAAGCCGACGGGCATGTTCCGCCGCATTACGACCGTCGTGATGTATTGCGGCATATCCACTGCGCTTTGGGGCCTGTTCTTCGGAACGGTGTTCAGCATTCCCGGTATACCGTATATACTGAACCCGCTTCAGGACGCAAACGGCGCGATGGCGACTCTGGCGCTGTGCCTCGGGGTCGGCGTGCTGCATATTTTAACGGGCATCGGAATCGGCGCTTATATGGATATCAAACGCGGGCGCATTTTGGACGCGATTTTCGACCGTGTTTCATGGATGCTCGTGATCGTGGGCGGCATTATGCTGCTGATGGGCGGCTCCGTCGGACAAATCGGCACGTATCTTGCGCTTGCGGGCGCGCTGATACTGCTGTTCACGCAGGGGCGCAGCAAAAAAGGCGTCGTCAGGAAGCTGATGGGCGGATTGTCCAGCCTCTACGGCGTGACGAGCTACGTGAGCGACATATTGTCTTACTGCCGTATTTTCGGAATGGGGCTTGCGACCACTGTGATTGCGATGGTTTTCAATACCATTGCCGGGCTGCTGATGGGGGGCGCGGTGGGCTACGTTTTCGGCATCGTGATTCTGACGGCCGGCCATGTGTTCAACATTGCCATCAACGCGCTCGGAGCGTTCGTGCATTCGGCAAGGCTTCAGTACATCGAATTTTTCAATAAGTTCTACGAGGGAGACGGCCATGCGTTTTCGCCGCTCGGCATACGCGCGAAGCATTACAGGCTTGAGGATTAAACCCGCCGTCGGCGGATGATATAAAAAATAAGCGATTAAACCGGTCATCGGTTTCAGGAGGGACTCCATGGAGGATTTTTTCGGAACATATTTCGGCATGATCATATCGACTTTCGGCGCCGCCCTTGCGGTGGGTCTGGCGGGCGTCGGCTCGGCGAAGGGCATCAGCCTGACGGGGCAGGCGGCGGCCGGCCTTGTGGCGGAGGAGCCGGACCGTTTCGGACAGGCGCTCGTTTTGCAGCTGCTGCCGGGCACTCAGGGCATTTACGGCCTGCTTGTGGCCTTCCTCATTCTATTGAATAACGGTGTTGTGGGCGGCGGCGCCGAGCCGATATCGGCGGCTCAGGGCTGGATTTATTTCTTCGCATCGCTGCCTGTGGGCCTCGTCGGCCTTACGTCTGCGATCTCTCAGGGCAAAACGGCGGTGGCCGGCATCGCGCTGCTCGGCAAACGCCCCGAAGAACAAGGCAAAGCCATCACGATGGCGATCATGGTGGAAACTTATGCGGTGTTCGCGCTGCTGATTTCCATGCTGATCGTGCTGCTCGGCAAAGCGGCTTGATGCCAGCTGACATTCGAATCGGATATTGAAGGACGTGATGCAATTGGCCGGAGCGGAAAAGCTCATTGAAAGGATCATCGCCGACGCGCAAAGCGACGCGGAAAAATACTGGCGCGAGGCGGAAGAAAAAAAGGAAGAGATGCGCGAGGCCATGGTCAAGCGCATTGAAAAACGCAGGCTGGAAATCATCCGCATGGCGGAAGAGGCCGTGCGTGAAAACAAAAAGCGTCTGACGGCCGTTTACGATCTTGAATACAGAAAGCAGCTTCTTTCCGCCAAACAGGAGGTGATGGCGGAAGCAAAAGCGCTTGCGATGCGCAAGCTTGCGTCTTTGCCCGACAGCCAATACCTCGGCCTTTTCAGACGGCGCCTGATGGCTTGTGCCGCAAACGGCAAAGGCGGCGTGATCGTATCGCGGAACGAAACGCGGATCGACGAAGCGTTTATCGGCGACGTGAACAATGCGCTCAGGGAAAAATGCGGCGTTGGCGAGCTTAAGCTGCTTGAAGAAAAAAGGGATATGCTCGGCGGCTTTGTCTATGTGGACGGCGGCCTTGAAATCGACATGTCCCTTGAAGCACTGCTCAACGAAGCGTGGCAGGAAAGCGAAACGGATGTGGCCGCCGTACTTTTCGGCTCATGATGGGATGAAAGATGTCAGAAACACAAAGCAGTTACCCCTTTGCCTCGGCGCGCGTCAAGGCGCTTGAGACAAAGCTGATAACAAAAGAAAAGATATCGCGGCTGGCGGAAGCCAAAGATTTTGAAACGGCGCTTCGTCAGCTTGCGGAGTTCGGCTACGGTCAGCCCGCTTCGGACTTCGAGGCGATGATTCAAAACGAGCTTTCGCAGGCGGATGCGCTTTTGGCGGAGCTTTCCCCCAGCGATGTGTTCACGCGGATTATCCGCATCGAACGCGACTATTATAATTTAAAGGTCATCATCAAGCGGCTTATGCGCGAGTTGAGCCTCGACGGCGTTCCGCTCGTGTCCGGCAATATCAGCGTGGATACGCTGCGGCGCGCGATATCGGAAAACAATTATTTCGATCTGCCCGAAAACATGAAAAACGCGCTGATGTATATCGACAAGCAGTTCGCGGTGGCGGCGGATCCCTCCGTCATCGGCGTCGCGCTGGACCGCGCATATGCCAAAGAAATACGCGATCTCACCGCGCAGATGAAAGACCCGCTTGTCACGAGATATTTTCAGGCGTATTTCGATATCAGCAATATTATTGCGATGATGCGCGTGCGTGCGGCGGGCGCGCCAAAGGAGACGTTTGACCGCGCGTTTTTGAAGGGCGGCACGATCGAAAAGCGTACGCTTCTGGATGCTTTTGATGTTCCGGACGAAGGCATACTCGCGGCGGCGGGCAAGGGCGGCTATGCCGCGATACTTCAGGATGCCTTTGACGACTATTTGAAAACGGGCAGTCTTTACAGCCTGGAGAAAAGGCGTGACGATTATCTGCTCTCATTGCTTAAAGCGCAGCGCCACGATATGTTCGGCATCGGCCCGCTTTTCGGGTATTATGTGGCCAAACAGCGTGAAGCGGCGGCGGTGCGGCTGGTCATGACGGCAAAACAGGGCGGTATCGATATGGACGTGGTTGGAAAGCGCCTGAAGGAACTCTATCAGTGAGGACAAAGCGATGAACAAAATTGGCGTTGTCGGCGATATTGACAGCATCATCGGCTTTAAAACGCTCGGCATCGACGTTTATCCGGCGACGGGCGGTGAGGTGGCGGGTACGCTGAACCGTCTGGCCGCAAACGGCTATGCCATCATATTCGTGACCGAACAGGCGGCGGAAAGCGCCGGAGAGACGATAGACCGTTACAAAACGTCGCCGTTTCCCGCGATTATTCCGATACCCGGCAACCGCGGCGCCACAGGGCTCGGTATGCGGGGCATACACGCAAACGTCGAAAAAGCCATCGGTGCGGATATATTATTCAAAGACAAATAACGGATATCAAGCGACAGATAAACAGGAAGGAAGAGCTTATGGAAGGCAGAATCGTCAAGGTATCGGGTCCGCTCATCGTGGCAAGCGGCCTTGGAGACAGCGAAATGTACGACGTCGTCAAGGTATCGGGCCATCAGCTGATCGGCGAGATCATAGAGCTTCGGGGGGACATGGCCTCTATACAGGTGTACGAGGAGACAAGCGGCCTCGGGCCGGGAGAACCCGTTGTGCCTACGGGCAGCCCCCTTTCGGTGGAGCTTGCGCCGGGGCTTATCGAATCGATATTCGACGGTATACAGCGTCCTCTCGATAAAATCAGAGATTTGACGGGAGACCGTATCAGCCGCGGGGTCAATGTCGCGCCGCTCGATCATGAGAAAAAATGGACGTTTGTACCCATCGCCAAAATCGGCGATCATGTGGCCGCGGGCGATTTTTTGGGCTACGTACAGGAGACCACGCTTGTCAAGCATTACATCATGGTGCCGCCGGATATCAAAGGCACTGTGGAATGGATTGCCGACGGTCAGGCCACAATCGAAGAACCCGTCGCAAAGCTCAGAAACGACGACGTTGTGACCGACGTGGCGATGCTCCAGCGGTGGCCGGTGCGCCGCGGGCGTCCTTATGCGGAGAAGCTGCCGCCCGATGAGCCGATGATCACCGGACAGCGCGTGATCGATACGCTGTTCCCCGTCGCAAAAGGCGGCGTGGCGGCGGTGCCGGGGCCATTCGGCAGCGGAAAAACGGTGGTGCAGCATCAGCTTGCCAAGTGGGCCGATGCGGACATCATCGTGTACGTCGGGTGCGGCGAGCGCGGCAACGAAATGACGGACGTGCTCATGGAATTTCCGGAGCTCAAGGATCCGCGCAGCGGCGAACCGCTGATGAAGCGTACGGTGCTGATCGCGAACACGTCGGATATGCCTGTGGCGGCGCGCGAGGCG
>JAJUJH010000160.1 GCA_029265435.1 Clostridiales bacterium | reverse complement strand
TACCGGATGTCAGGTCGCTGCCGGAAGCAAGCTCCGCCGCCAAGATTGTCAGGCTGAAATCTGTGACATCCGAATCGAAGTCCGTATCGTTAAATGCGAGGTTGACCGTACATTGCGCCGTGCCCGTATAAGATACGCTTTCAACCGTGAGCCCGGCCGGCGCGTTGTTCAGTATGAAATTCGCTTTATCGAGCGTTGTATCGGCGAATGTCGTGCCCGAAAGCGTGACCGTCAGGCTGTTCGTGTCAAGATTCTCCTCCGTCAGAGCGGTTGCGGCACTGATCGACGCCGATGTGGTCGTTGTTAGCGGAATTGTGGAAACACTGGACATGTTGCCGTTCGCATCCCTGACGACCACATACGCTTTATATGAAGTGGAGGGCGAAAGGCCGGTTACGTTGATGGTATTCAATGAAGCCAAGGCCGTGCCGGAGCCTTTGGCCACCGCCGTTCCCTGCGCCTTAACCGTCGCAGCGTCCGGAGCTGTATCTCCAGAAGCGTAAACCAGATAATAATAGGTACCCGCTTTATCCGAAGTGTAGCTGAGCGTCGCACGGGAGGACGTCACGGAACTTGCGCTCGTTGCGCTGAGTGTCGGAGGATATATCAACAGAGCAAGTTTATTTACAGTAAAATTCGAGATGATCGTGGTCGTAACGCCGCTTTCATATTTATAAATATAACCGGTCTTTGCGTCGAAATCCGCAAAATACAAAATGCCGGAAGATGAATCGAACGCGACGCCTTCGGGAATTCCATAGCCTGAGCTGTCGGTATAAACCGGCGTAGGCGTACCGCCGGATACGGGAACACTCCACACACCATAACTTGAAAATGACTCGTCGCTTCCGGAAAAATAAAGAATACCATTTGCGTTATCAATTGCGATATCATTGGCACAGTATCCGGAAACAACAGTAGATTTTGTTGTGATTCCATCGGAGATTTTATATTTATATATGCTACCATAGCCGGAATCAAAGTACAGATAGCCGGACAACGGGTCGAGCGCAACGCCTTGAGGCGTGTCGGATGCCATTGGTGGCGTTGAATAAAGCAACGTGGGGGTGCCGCCCGACAGAGGGACTCCCCACATTCCGTAGACTGAATACCTGTCATCGGCTCCTGTAAAGTAAAGCATCGCATTTGCAGTATCAAGTTCAATATCGTTGACACAATAGCCGGAAATCAAAGGTACCTGACCTGTGCCATCAAGATTGGATCTGATAATATTGCCTTTCTGGTTTGAGTAATACACGCAACCCGTATACGGATCGACTGCGACTCCTTCGGGAGTTGGCCAGGTCACCGTGCAATACGATGTAACGGATGAAGTATCCGATAGATTTGCACCTTTTGCGTAACATAAGATGGTATATCCTGTATAAAAAATCATATTCGAAGGCGTCGCCAAAGTCGTAAACGAAATGGCGGCAACCGCAGAAATGTTGCCCGCCGCGTCCTCTACAATTATATACGCTTTGTAGGCGGTTGAAGCGGAAAGACCAGAAACGGTTGCGGTATTGGCAGACGCCGTCGCGGTGCCGGTACCTTTGGCAACCGCCGTGCCCTGCGCCTTGACGGTGATCGCGCTCGGGGCTGGATCCGATGCGGAATATACAAGGTAATAATACGTTCCGGCTTCATCCGATGAGAAATTCAGCGTTGCCCCGGACGAGGTCACCGAGCTTGCGCTCGTATTAATGAGCGTAGGCGCAGTGGCATCATCCGCTTTTGCTGTCAGCGTTCCCACCGGAATCAGGCTGATGACCAGCGCCAGTACCAGCGCGACCGCAATAAACCTGATTCGTACATTATATGACATTTTTTCCTCCTTAAACCCCAACATCAAATTGCAATCCCAATATCGTTTATCTTTGCCGGAAGGTCTATCCTCCATATCCTCTCAGAGAAGGGTATACTTTCACAGCAAATAATGACCTGCTTGTGTATCCTTACCGCCGATTCAAAAAGCGGGAAGTCTGTACGAAACATGGCGGTTTCGGCATAAGCGTTTATTCTCAATATAATTCTACTCGCACAGCTTCCATTACAAACAATACCCATGCTTAGATTATTGATCCTTATTCATGCCTTTCAGTGATCGGTATATCTGCGCTTAATCGGCAGAGAAATACGAGGATTAACTGTTGAAAAGTATTTTATCTCGTATCAAGCATTGGTCTTGGAAAGACGTAAATGGGGGACACAGGATGTTTTTCTTCAACAGAATATTTATTATATTATACAATATACTACATATATACACATATCGGCATATCTTGTCAATTATTCCGGAAGAACTTTTCAAGCGTGTTGGGTCTATGCTGAAATTCCGTACTATCCTCACGCTGTTTTATCTTGGCCGTTCGGCTTTTATGCCAGTACTGCCGGATATCGGCCGCCGTTTTTCTTCACAAAACGCGTTTGAACTGTTATACTAACAGGGAAATACCGGCAGACAATGGCGCCGGATCAAAAAGGAGACTTGAGTTTTGAGAAAAGCGGCCGCGTTTGTTTTGGGGATATTGCTTATTTTCACGATGTTTTTGGGGTCGTCTTTGGCGGCGGAGCCATACGGCGGGGACGTGAAACCGCACGCCGTGATGCTGCTTGACGCGGCGACGGGCCAGGTGCTTTATGAAAAGAATGCCGATGAACGGATATATCCGGCGAGCACCACCAAAATCATGACATGCATTCTCGCGCTTGAAAAAGGAAATCTCGACGATATCGTGACCGTCGGGAAAGAAGGAGAATGGACGGAACCGGGATATTCGGTGATGGGGCTGAAAGAAGGTCAGAAAATTTCGCTCAGAGAGCTGATATACGGCATGATGCTGATTTCCGGCAACGATGCCGCGGCGACCATTGCGGTGCATATCGGCGGCTCGATTGAAGGCTTTGCCGATATGATGAATCAAAAGGCGCAGGAGCTTGGCATGACGGGTTCGCATTTCATAACGCCTCACGGCGTTGACACCGAAGGCCATTATGTGACCGCGCGCGACATGGCGACGCTCTCGCTGTACGCCATGAAAAACGAGCAGTTTATGCAGATCGTGGGGTCGGCTTCATACGACTTTCCTTCGATGAACTATAAGACCGAAAAGCAAAAGCAGAACACGAACAAGCTGCTTATCAGCAGCGTGCCGAAGGGAGAGACAAGCTATTATTACGAATACGCCACGGGCATAAAAACAGGTTCCACAGACAAGGCGTACCGCTGTCTCGTGGCCTCCGCCGAGAAGGACGGCATGAAGCTGCTCTGTCTCATATACGGCGACGAGACGCAGCACGGTTCGGAGCGCTGGCCGCTTGCGAAGGATTTGTTTGAATACGGCTTCAACAATTATTCGACGGTGGATATTCAGCCGCTGGTGGACGCTGTGCCTCTCAGCGCAGAGGTGAAGGGCGCCGCCGCGGACGACGCGCAGGGCGGTGTGTTGTCACTGACTCCCGCGCTTTCGTGCAGCACCCTGATAACGATGGACAAGGAGCATGCGCAGGCGCTTGCAGACAGCGGATTGACCGCACAATTGTGGCTTAACGGCGGGGGGCTGCAAGCACCGATAAAAGCGGGGGACATCGTAGGGACGGTGTCATATGAAAACCCCGACGGCGAAACGATAGCGACGGCACAATTGATCGCTTCGCGTGACGTGAATGTTGCCGCACCGGAGCCGAGCGAATCCGCCCAGACCGAATCGCCGTCTGCGGCGCCCGATAAGCCTATGCCTTCAGGTTCAGGCGAAACGTTGATTTGGTACATTGCGGGCGGCGCGCTGATACTGGCCGGCGCTGTGTTTGCGGTGGGGCTGATACGCGCGGCGAACCGGCGAAAGAGAAGAAAGAAACGCAATTATGCACGAAGGGCGGGAACACGCTCGCAACGGCGGCAATAGCAAAAAAGAAAAATGAGCATCAAAAGGCGGTGCTCATTTCAGCTTGCCGAAAACCTTCGGTTTTTCGACAATTTTCCGGTTTTGCTTGTTCCTCGCAAGCTTGAAACGGCGCAAAACCGCAAGGTGTGGGCTGCGCGGGCAAAGCCCGTCTTGCCCACAAATTTTATTTTTTGCTTTATTGACAGTCTGAAACGAGCATCAAAAGGTGGTGCTCTTTTTTTTGCGGTCTTTGATATGCTGTTGATTTTATCAGTCCAGCCAGCGCACAAACCCCGTTTTATCGTGACGGTTGAAGCCGGCCTGTTCGTAAAAACGGAGCGTGCTTTCCAGCTTTGAGCCGGTCATCAGCATCACCTTGTAACAGCCATGCTCTTGAGCGACAGAGACGGCGTGCTGAAGCACGGCGGAGCCGTATCCCTTTTTCCTGTGCGCAATGTCAGTGATCACGTTTTCGATCAGCGCATAGGGACGCTGGTCGTGATTCAGATTAGGTATAATCACCAGAACGCATGTGGATACAATCACATTCTCGGCTTCCGCCAAAATGACATGGTGGTTTTCATCCCGCATGATTTGCCGCCATACCGCCATGATTCTTTCGTTGATTTCTGGTATGGACGTGCCGCGGAACTGCGCGTAAAGCGCGAGCAGTGCGGAAAGGTCGGTTTGATCGGCGAACCTGATTTGCATGGCGAATTCCTCCGGTTGCGGCAGCTTGAGAATGGTTTCTCCCGTTAATCCTATTCGTTTCCGGCGGTTAAATATTGCACCATACCCGCTCCCGACGTGTCGTTCGGGCGTTCGATGAAACCGAACCTCCGGTAAAACGGTTCTTTTTCTTTTGCGGCCATCAGATTGACCATTGCCGACTGGCCGGGCTTTAAATGGCGGCTGATGCGTGCCATCGCCCGCTCCATCATCGCGCGGCCGATGCCTCTGCCCTGATAATCCGGATGCACAATCACATCGACGATCAGCATGAAATAGCCGCCGTCACTGACCACGCGCGTCATACCCACGGTGCGGCCGTCCGCAATTGCCGCAACAAGGAAAAATGAATGGTCAATGCCGACTTGAGCCTGCGCTGCTTCGATCTCGGGCCAGCCGACGCTCCGCCTCAAACCGTTATAATCCTCCACACTGATATGGCCGACAAATTCGCACATGATTTGACTCCTTTATAAACAATATAACATGACAACCCG
>JAJUJH010000134.1 GCA_029265435.1 Clostridiales bacterium | reverse complement strand
TTGTATATCTGCAAAACCGATACTTTTTTTCGTTGCCATAGCTTTTTCTCACCTTTTTCGTTACTATGGCAGCATTCTACATCCTATACTGACCGTTTTTTGGGACTCTTCTTTCATGCTTCATCTTAATAGCCATGTTATTTATTAATTCTTTGCGATACCAGAATGACCCGAATATCAAATATAATGAAAAAAATTCAACGCTGATCCGAAAAACCCTTTTTACACCTCGCATTAAACACAAAATATCTTATTTTTCAACATTTTTCGACATAGTTTCAACCCATCTGCTGCAGCATCCAATCCGCAAACAGCCCATATCCTTTTGTCGGATTGTTCACAAACACATGCGTCACGGCACCTATCAGCTTTCCGTTTTGTATGATCGGGCTTCCGCTCATTCCCTGTATAATGCCGCCCGTTTTTTCAAGCAGTTCGGGATCCGTCACGCTGATGACAAGGCTTTTTTGTTCGGGCGCGTTTTGATCGTTCACTTTGATAATCTCACAGCTGAATTCCTTGACGCCTTCATGGTCGATTGTCGATAATATTTTCGCCGGCCCCAGCTTTACTTCGTCGGGCCGCGCGACGGGAATCGGCTGCGAAAACGCGTTCAAATCGACGGAATCGTACAGTGTACCGAAAATGCCGTAATCGGTGTTTTTGACGATCAGCCCCATGTTGCCCGAAGCGCTGGAAAAATAGCCTTTGATTTCACCGGGGACACCGTTTTCGCCCTTATTGATTTGAATCACTTCCGAATAGTATATCTCTCCTTCTTTCACGCTGAGCACGCTGCCCGTATCGAGATCGCATATGGCGTGGCCAAGGCCGCCGAACCATCTGTCGTTGGGATCGATAAAAGTGAGTGTGCCGACTCCCGCCGTACTGTCTCTGACCCAAACACCAAGCTTGTTCTTGCCGTCCTTGTAGTCCGTCGCCGGCGTCACTTTGAGATCCAGCTTTCTTCCGTCCCTGTCAACCTCCACATTGAGCGTGCCTTCCGATTCGTTCACGATATCGCTCACATGGTCGGCGTTTTGCACCTCCGTACCGTTGATTCTCAATATCACATCGCCGGGCAGCATACCCGCTTCACGCGCGGGGTTCACCGACCCGCCGTTTTCAAGCTCAATGCCGGTTATGCCGACGACAAGGGCGCCTTTTGTATACAGCGTCACGCCGATGCTCTGACCGCCCGGAATCACCATCACTTCATCGCTGACATTCACCTTCACCTTTTTCACCGGCAGTCCGAACAGCGACAGTTCGATGATCGCATCGCCGTTGCCCACCGAATCGATGACGAGGGGGCTTTGCATGCCCGTCGCCTCGGCAAGGGTCTGCCCCGACAAACTGATCACGCCCGTCGATTCGATATCGGCTTTAACGGGAAGTCCCAAATCAATCGCTTTCTGAGTCCCTCTCTGTATGTAGATTTTGCTGGGTATATTTGAATAGCTTCTGACTGCCGGCAGAAAATAAACCGCACAAAGCAAAGCCGTAAACAATATGCCGCAAATTCTCAATATCTTCTTCAAAAAAACACCTCTTAACGACTTGTTGGTATTATTGTCGTAAGAGGCGTTTGAATTTATACGATGAAATAATCTGAAGCGTTTGTTTTAATTGACGTTTTTAAACTCTTCCGCTTTTTTGATCATATCAAGCGCGTGCGCCTTTCCTGCCTGCGATTCGCCGCCCGCAAGCCGCGCAATTTCTTCGATGCGCATATCGGGGCCAAGAGGCAAAAGAAATGTTCTTGTCGTTTTTTCGTCGCTTTTCTTTGAGACAAGAAAATGCCTGTCTGCCATGCTTGCGATCTGCGGAAGATGCGTCACACACACAACCTGCCGTCCGCGTGAAATACTCTGCAGCTTTTCCGCCACCACCTGCGCAATATGCCCGCTGATGCCCGTATCGATTTCGTCAAATATCATTGTGGGTATGCCGCCTTTATCCGCCGCAATGTTTTTAAGCGCGAGCATGATGCGCGACACCTCGCCGCCGGAGGCGACTTTTCGAAGCGGCTTCGGCGGCTCGCCTCTGTTGGTGGAAATATAAAACTCCACCGTATCGATACCGTTTCTTGAAAACACACAATCGTCAATTCCGGCAAGCGCTTCAAAATTCACGAAAAATGCGGCGGACGCCATGCCGAGATCGGCAAGCTGGCCGGCGACGCGCTGCTCAAATACGGCGGCCGCTTCGCGGCGCATATGGGAAAGCTCAACGGATTGCGCATACAGCTCTTTTTTCAGAGCTTCCTCTTTGGCGCCCAGCTGCTCCAGAAGCTCGGCGCTGCTTTCAAGATCGCTCAATTCGCGCTCGGCCTTGGCCAAAAACGCACCGGAAATCGTTGCGTCTCCGTATTTGCGTTTGAGCGACGCGATCAGCGCGAGCCGCTCCTCCACACGCTCAAGCGCATCGGCATCAAACAGTTCGTCGTCCATATCGCCGCGAATCGAGGCCGACACCTCTTCCAGCGTATAATACGCTTCGTCAACGCGCGCCGCCATCTGCTCATATCTTTCGTCCACATCGCCGAGCGATGAGAGCCTGCGTGTCACATCCTTGAGCGCCGATAGCACGCTGAACGAATCGTTTTCGTATAGCGCCGCATATGAAGCGCTGAGCGCTTCCATGATCCTCTCCGCCGCATTAAGCCGCGCTTTCTGCGCGATCAGTTCTTCTTCCTCATTATCCGCGATGTTTGCCATCCGGATTTCGTTGATCTGGTATTTTAATACGTCAATCCGGCGCTCGCGTTCACCGTCGCTGCCAAAAAGCGAGCGCCGGCGCTTTTTGACTTCCGAATAGCTTTCAAAAGTCTGGGCCACACGCGTTTTCATATCTCCGATGCGAGCGTCGAATCCGTCCAGCATCACCATATGATTTTTCTCGTTGAGCAAAGACTGGTGTTCATGCTGTCCGTGTATATCCACAAGCCTGTCGCCGAGGTCCTTTAATACGGCCAGCGTCACAAGCGTGCCGTTCACGCGGCATACGTTTTTTCCGTTCGGGCTCAGTTCGCGGCTCAGCACAAGCTCCGGAGATATCTCAATTTCCTGTGCGTCAAGAATATCGGCAACGCATTCGTTCACACCGCTGAACCACGCTTCCACAACGGCCTTTGGCGCACCCGTCCGTATAAGCTCCCTGTCCGCCCGCTCGCCGAGCACCAGATTCACGGAATCGATGATGATGGATTTGCCCGCGCCCGTCTCGCCCGAAAGCACGTTCATCCCGTCCGAAAGCTCAACTTCCAGCTCTTCGATCAGCGCAATATTCCTGATAATCAGCTTATCCAGCATCCGCAAAAGCTCCTATTTTTTAAGGCTGAGCAAACCGCTTAAAATTTCCACAACGTGTTTTTGCATGCCGTCTTCGCGAACTGAAACGAAAATCGTGTTGTCACCCGCGATCGTACCCGCCACTTCGGGAATCGCCATCCCGTCGATGGCCTCGGCAGCCGCGTTTGCGCTGCCGCTCATTGTTTTGATGACGACAAGCGAAGCAGCGGCCTCCACCGACAGGACCGTGTCGCGGAAAACACGTTTGAATATATCCAGCTTTCCCATCGTATCACGACCCGACGCCGCGTACTTGTATTCGCCGTTTTCGGCCTGTACCTTGATCAGCTTGAGCTCCTTGATGTCGCGCGAAATGGTGGCCTGCGTTACCTCGAAGCCTTTTTCACGGAGCAATGCGGAAAGCTGGTCCTGAGTTTCGATATCATGCTTTTGAATCAGCTCCAGTATTACGTTTTGTCGTCCTTGTTTCATCGCTGTCCTCAGTCTTTTTTTAATTATCCCAGTTTAAAAACTTTGAACGAAGCAGCGGATAAAAATAGTCCTTTCGAAAGCGGATGAACGCCGCTTTATATCTCGACATTTTTATCCTTACCGATTCTCCGTTTTGAATCTCCGTTTTTTGAACGCCGTCCGCCGTCAGCACAATACCGCCCGAAGCCGACGGGTTGATGACGATTTCGTCGCCGCCGGATACCACCAGCGTCCTTGAATGAAGCGAATGCGGACATATGGGGGTGGCGATCAAGCAGTCCAGCTTCGGCGATAATATCGGCCCGCCCGCGCTTAACGAATATCCCGTGGAGCCGGTGGGCGTAGAAACAAGCATGCCGTCGCAATCGACGCGGTCGGCCAGGCCCCCGCCGATCAGCAATTCGATATTGACCAGCCTGGACATATCCTTTTTTTGCACCGCAATATCGTTGAGCGCCTCCACCTCAAACCGCTTAATGCCGCCGTAAACGCTTCCGTGCAGCATGACGCGTTCTTCAATAAAATAGTCGCCGCTCAAAACCCGATCGATGGCGGTATCGATATCGCCGATCTCCACTTCCGTCAAAAAGCCGAGCCTGCCAAGATTGATGCCAAGTATGCTGACTCCATACAGGCTGGCGGACTGCGCCGCCTTCAAAAGCGTGCCGTCCCCGCCCAGCACAAACAGACAGTCGATAGCCGAATAATCGATCGTTTCTTTTTCGCCGGGCGGCATCGCATCGGCAGCGAAACTCACGCGAATCCCCCTCTTGCGCAGCTTTTCCGCGACGCATACGGCGCCCTGCAGATTGATGTCCTTGCACGGGTTGGCGAAAACGCCGACATCATTCATCTTCATGACTCATATTATAAATAATTATGGATAATTATACAACATTGAAATGGACTTCTTCCTCTCATTCCGCATTCTTATGCGCGGCGTCAACAACGGATGCGATATCCGGCGCGGCCGCGTCGCCGCCGTCTCGCAGATAAGCCAGGTATTCGATGTTGCCCTCAGGGCCTTTGATGGGGCTGAAATCCAGCCCGCCGACGATCAGGCCGTTTTCAGCCGCAAAGCCAAGCACGCCGCGAATCACTTCCTCATGCACTTTTTTATCGCGCACAACGCCCTTTTTCCCGACCAACCCGCGCCCGGCTTCAAACTGCGGCTTGACGAGCGCCGCAATGCCAAAAGGCGGCGTCAGCACCTTCGCGACAGCGGGCAGTATCAGCTTCAAAGAAATGAACGACACGTCGATGCTTGCAAAGCCGATGGAACGGCCGAACATTGCCGGCTCGAGATAACGCGCATTTATCCGCTCCATCACACAGACGCGTGCGTCCTGCCGAAGCTTCCATGCGAGCTGCCCGTAACCCACGTCCACAGCGTATACAAACGCGGCGCCGTTTTTCAGCATGCAGTCGGTAAAGCCGCCGGTCGATGCGCCCACGTCAAGCGCTGTCACGCCGTTTAAATTGAGCGAAAAGCTTTCAATCGCTTTTTGCAGTTTTTTCCCGCCTCTGCTCACAAACGCATCTGCGCTTTTGACCGTGACCCGCTGTTCTTCCGAAACGGATGCGGACGCTTTTTTGACGGTCTGCCCGTCAATGCTCACGTCGCCCGCCAAAATGAGCGCCTGCGCTCTTTCGCGGCTTTCGGCAAACCCCTTTTCATATAGATAAACGTCGATGCGTGTTTTTTCAGCCATTTGATTAATCCCGTGATAAAAACATCAGCACATATGAAACAAAGCTGACGATTTGTTTGTTGTTGCTGATCGCAAGCTTTTTGCCCGCCGCTTTGCCCGCGACGGTCAGCGCCGCAATCAGGCTGGATATCGTGATCGTGACGACAATTTCGGGCGTCGAATGCGACTGCGCGATGATTTTGGCCGCAATTGCCGCGCCCGCCGCGCCGCTGACTATTCCGCATATATCGCCCATCACGTCATTGCAGATGTTCGAAACGATGCTTGCGTTTCGAAGCAATATGATCGCGCTTCTTGCCCGCTTGATTTTTTTCGACGCCATCGAAATAAACGGTTTCGGATCGCATGTGGCAAATGCGATGCCGATAATATCAAATACAATGCCGATCAGCACGATGACGAATATGAGGAATATCGCCGCGATGACAGACAGTTTGTCCAAAAGCAGACCGGTCACAACGCTGATGCCCGCCGTTAGAGCCAGTGAGATCAGAAACACTTTGAGCGCCCAATATTTCAGTTTTCGATCTGTCCTTTTCTTTGTCATAAAAATCACCGAAAATAAAAAAAGCGGTGGTGATATTTTGGATAAACCTTGCAGCTTAGGTCCAGTAGGATTTCCCTTCAGAGATACTTCCCGTCGCCGATGAAGCGGTTTCCCTTTAAACCCTGAAACGCCCCGTCGCCGGACGCGTGACTGGATTGCCGTTAAGACCACACTATAATCCCCAAAATATCTTTATGCGCTTTTCCGCGCATTTCTACAGTCTAGGAGTTTTCCTCGACAGCACAAAACCGGTTTCTAGCCTCTTTTGCCTGACGGGTTTCTCGCAGCGATCGCTAGGCTGCGCCTGGCCACAGCGCCTCAAAACGTGTTCTGCAATAACGCCCCGTAAAACTCAAGGCAGGCTACTCTGTACACAGCTTTTAGCCGCATCACAGGTTTCCATCCCAAGCGGTAACATTTTCATCATTACCCGCTTGGGTCTCCGCGGAAGCAGGGTCTACGCCCGCATGCCATTGCGGATCGCCCCACAACCTTAACTTCCAGCATCAGCCCCCGACTGGGCGTCAGCGGCCAACACAAGAAACTTCATCGATGTGCCCGTTGGCGGATTTTTAGGCCCGCCTTCAAAACCGTAGTACCGACTAGAATACTGCACCACCTTACATCCGATTATACATCATTTCCGATAATAAATCAAATGCGCGCCATATGATATATAGAATTATTTACAGTTTATTCTTTGTTATTCTTTTTCCGAAACGGTTGTCACCACGCTGTCGAGATTGTATTCCTTAAGAATCTTTGCCTTGATTTCGTCGCAGACGGCCTTATTTTCTTTGAGGTATAAACGCGCGTTGTCCTTCCCCTGCCCAATACGCTCATCGTTATAGGAAAACCATGAGCCCGATTTCTTGATGATATTGAGCGCCACACCCAG
>JAJUJH010000168.1 GCA_029265435.1 Clostridiales bacterium | reverse complement strand
GCCGGTTTGACCGCAGGCTCCATGCTGATCACGGGAATGCTGAATTTTTCTCGCATCTCGTATACGGATGTGCTCGTTGCCGTATTGCAGGCAATGACGATGGCTTTAACGCCTTTGGAAAATAGAAATGCGCCTGCGTTCAAAGAGAGCTTTCTTATCTGTTCCTCGGATTTTTCCCCGTATGGCGCATTGAGATTGTCCCCGAAATAAATATAATTTTCATTCGGCATCAAATTATAGGCCGTTTTGAGGACGCTGATGCCGCCCACACCCGAATCAAAAAAACCGACAGGCTTGCAGTTCATTTTCTCTCCCGCTCGAAGATACCTTCCTGTAGAAGGCTCGCCAATGATGTCTCATTATACTCCAAGCGTTTGCCCTTTTTCAACAGCACGTTATGTCTGTGGATCATATCCGCTGTATTCCGTTAAATATAATCAGCACATGTATCAAGGAAATCCTTTCGAGCGGGGCAAATCAAACCGCCGGATATTATTTCCCAAAGCGTTTTTTATGTTATGATTATCGGAATGGGAAAAGCAATCACACGCAATTGATTAATTTCCAATGTCCACCACGCGGCTGATGGCCAGCGCGGCATATTTGGCGGCGTTCTTCGCCTGTTCAAGAGAATTCGCATTATGCCCCACCTCAATCAGCAGACACATATCCGAAACCTGCTGGTTGTACCGTCCTGTCTTAACGCGAATGGGGCGCGTAAAACCCTTTTTTATTTTCTCCAGTTCATTGGTCACGGCAAGCGCAAGCTTGTAATTAGATTCGTAGTTGGGCTTCACGTCGTATTTTTCGCCCGTTCCCACCACAAACATCATGCGCGCGCATTCTTCGCCGTTCACCGTCACATAATCCTTCCTGCCCGCTTCCACGTCGTTATAGGCATCCCGGTGCACGTCGATGAACATTTGGAGCGTCGGGTATTCTTTCGCGTATTTCTCCATCGTTTCCAGCGAGCGCGAATACGCGGTTTTAAGCGAGGGCGGCTCGTGGTTCGTCGTATCGTGGAGCACCGTGTAGCCGTAAGACTCAAGAGCGGTTTTGAGCGCTTCGCCCACGGCCACGACGGAGCTGTCATGGTCTTCCGTCCGCCATGAACCCGCTTCCACGTATTCCTGTCCGTCTATCTGCCGGTAGGCTTCAAGCGTATGCGTATGGTAAATGAGTATCTGAGGCCCTTCCGCACCGATACTGAAGCTTTTCGGCGCATCGTTATTGAAATCGAGTATCTCCATTTTGATATCGTCGGGCAGCACGTCAAAATATATGTCGCTTTGCGGCTGCGGCGCTTCATCGTGCTCCGTCTCGCCCGTCTCCGTTCCGTCGGTATCAATACCGTATATCACGGGCATTTCGGCGCCGAGTATCAGCCGCGGATCGATCACGCTGTCCGAAAACAGTCTGTCGTCTCCCGACGCGTCGATTCGGTTTCCGTCGGACGGCAACGAGCCGCCGAGCGCCAGCGTATCGCGCATGCCTGTCAGTTTGATCGTCAGCGCCGCCGAAAAAACGAGGCCCAGTATGATCGCTGTAAAAAGAATGGCTTTGATAACTGAACAGGGGGTTCGGCGCGGCATGGAAGGAATCAAGGGCATATGCACGATATGCCCGTATCGTCTTTTTTTCATCATTTCGCACTCCTTAAAAAAAGGTATGCAAAACGACGGTCATATATACTCGCTGTGACGCGCTTCTTTAGTGCATATATCTTCTGACTTCTTCGATGGTCATGTCTTTGTTCAGCGATATATTGAGCGCATCGGCAATGATACGCGCCACGTCCGACACCACTTTGTCAATTTCTTTGGGCGTTACGATCATATCCGCGCCTTGAACATCCTGCATGGCGTCGAGTATACGCTGAAAGCTGCTGCGCGCGTTCACATCGGACGGCGTTTTGTCCATCGCGGTCTGCATCAGATCCTGCGCGATGGTAGCGGCGTACACCACAAGCGGCACGCCAAGCGCCAGAACGGGTACGCCGAGCGTTTCTTTGTCGAGCGCCTTTCGCTTGTTGCCGATGCCCGCACCCGGCGCAATGCCCGTATCGGCAATCTGTATGGTGGTGCGAACACGTTCAAGGCTGCGCGACGCGAGCGAGTCGATTGCGATGACAAGCGACGGCTTGATGTGTTCCACCACGCCTTCAACCACCTCGCCCGTTTCGATGCCCGTAATGCCGAGCACCCCCGGAGCCAGCGCGCTCACATTGCCAAGACGCCGGTCTATGCCTTCCGGCGCGTATTCGTGAATATGCCGCGTCACAAAAACATTGTCGCAAACGGCCGGCCCCAGCGAATCCGGCGTCACCATGCGGTTGCCGAGCCCCACCACAAGCACAACGCCGTTCAGCGCCTCTCCCGCCATATTGCGTATCTCGTTTGCAAGCGCAAACGTGCAGCCCTCGTCGATCTCCGCGTCGCCCTGCGCAAGCTGAGGCGCTTCAATCGTCACATAAACGCCCTTTTTCTTCCCGATGGCTCTTTCGCCCTCTTCGTTCAAAACCGTCACGCGCGATCGGCTGACGCCGGGCCTTATCTCGTCGTTCATAACCTCCACGCCGGCTATCTGCCCGGCGGCCTGCGCCGCCTCCATCGCCAAATCAGTACGAATCATGTCCTTTCCTCCCGCAAATTTCTCCGGCTTATTATTTGCAGGGAAAAGGCGAATTACAAGCCGTATTGCATATTCAGCATCATCAGTATCCGCTCACGCTTTGTCATCGTTTCGATCGAAGCTGTCTTTATCCCAATCGTCAGATTCATACTGGATCTGCGGCTACCCTTTGTTCAGATAACCGCCGGCTGCGCTGCCCGTTCATCCAGTTCCTTTAGCACTTTGCACGCAAACCGTCAATCATGGACGAAATCAAAGATGAATTGCAAACGCTTCCATGCGCTTGGTTTAAAAAATCAAAATACGTTCAATATCCCGCCGCTCAGTTTTCCCAGCGCCCCTGGTCTTACAATTACTCAAACTTTTGATAGCTCGTCTTTGAATGCCGTTTTTCTCGGATATTTTTTTAAAAGTTTTTCTTTTATTTCATTTGCCTGCGTTCTGCCTCCCGCTTTTTTTAAATCCCGAATAATAGCGCACACGTCCCTATACCCGTTTCGCGAATCTGCTCTTTCGGCGCAGTACTCAATGTACTGGCAAAACATCTTAAAAACAACGTCGGAATACTCAGGTATAAGGTATCGGTAATAAAGCTTGACACGTGATACATTTTTCTTTACAAATTCAAGAAGCTTTTCTTTTTCCCCTTCTTCTATGAGAATCTCAGCGTACAGCGGCCGTTCGGTTTTTTGATTTTCCTCCAGCGTTTGTATGATTCCTCGGTAAATACCCGTCCATTCCGATGATTCATAAGTGCTTTTTAATTCATGATAATAATCGATACTACCGTCGAAAACAAAGCTCATAGCAAGCTCGCGCAATCTATCTGTTTCGCCCGTTATTTTGTATGCTTTATACCTGTACTCCAGCCATTGTTTTTTCAATCTGGCATTATCTCCGTCATGCTCTTCGCCATCCTTTGTCAGTCTGACGGCCTCTTCATAATTTCCCCTGGTAAATGCGTCTTCAATCGCTTTCTTTCTCAATCGGGGAAAATGAATATTCCGCATAACATATTCATCCGCTTTCTCCTTGCCCTCATTCTCTTGTATGATGTCAAGCATGATCAAGTGATATTGTTCCATGAGAAAGCCGCCGTCGTTTTCCTTTTGACCGGCGCATATCAATGACGTCAGACGCTCTTCCACTTTGTTCAGGAGTTTTGAACCATTTGCAAGCTTGACGCTGATACGGATAAAATCCAGCTGCCAGGCCGTCCATTCCGTATATATCGGGTCCTCACCTTCCGCAAGCAATTTATCTATGATTCTCTCCCTGCACATTGCTGAAAGTGTTGTTTTTTCAGCAATATTGCTCAACAATTCAAAGCATTGTGAAATGATCGATTCGATTAAGCCGTCAGAATCGTCCACATGTTCAATGATGCGTATCATCTCATGAAGCACACACACTGTCAAATCGACAGCATGTTGAGTTTTTTCCGTCTCAAAGTAGCATCTTGCATTATTCAGCACCATTTCGGCGCCTTTTACAGCATCCGGCAAATCGCCATAATGAATATAGCCGAAATCGTCTTCATACTTGCCGATATAGGTTTTTATCAGCGTCTCGGATTTTTTCAGTTCGTCCTTCTCGGTACCTTTATGAAAACTCAGTTCGATACGCGACCTGACCTCTTCATACTCCAAAGCAACACCGACCAGCAGACTGACCAATTCTTCTTTAGTGCGTTCCGACAAAAGCTGTTTGATCTTAAAGTATG
>JAJUJH010000100.1 GCA_029265435.1 Clostridiales bacterium | reverse complement strand
TCGTTCAACGTTCTTTCTTCCCGCAAGACTTCAATGACGATTTTTGCTTTTTGTTCCGGTGTAAAATTTCTTCTCTTTTCCATGCTCACATTCTAACTTATTTTCGCTGTTTTGTCTGTCTTGTTTTCTGGGTCCATTATAGATATCCATATATCTGCTGCGCCAGATGAAGGATCTGTATAAGACTGCCTTCCTTGTCTTTATACAAAT
This sequence comes from Clostridiales bacterium, assembly GCA_029265435.1. Classification (GTDB taxonomy): domain Bacteria; phylum Bacillota; class Clostridia; order Christensenellales; family SZUA-584; genus SZUA-584. Next base: position 9,430 of record JAJUJH010000100.1, on the reverse strand, counting down.
CGATGACATTTGCTATCGCCGAAAGTTTGTCGCTGTCGCAATCGCTGCAGCATTTTAACTTGGTCGGCTTCTTGTTCATTTCGCACCTCCTGCTTTTTGATATGACCGGAAAAGATATAGATTCTTTGTATAAAAACATATTATCATTGGAATGTGACGGAAAAATGATGGGATTACACGGTTTTCATCATAAAACCTTCCTTTTATCTTTTTTCTGAAGGAAAGTCCAAGCTTTTTTTCACAAATTGATCACAAATTCGTGACAATCATGTTTTCACTTGCTTCTATCTTATGTTTCATATAGAATAATCATAACACCCCGGAAACCAAAAGATATTTTCATAAGCTACGTGAATACTGTTCAAGAGGGTCGGACATGAGTGATATTCGCATATTGATTGTCGATCCGGCGGCTGATTTCAGAGCGACGGTAAAAACCCACGCGGCGATGGAAAACTTTACTGCCGACGAAGCGGCCGACGGTATATCTGCGATTAAGATGTTCAGGCGCCACGATTATCATGTGATTGTGATGAACGCGGAATTGCCCGAACTGGATTCTTGGCATGTCTGCAAACAGATTCGCAAAAGTGCACAAACGCCGATCATAATGCTATCGAAAGACGACAGCGACGAACACAAGCTCAATTTCTTCGATATCGGCGTTGATGATTTTTTGATATATCCGTTTTCCTGCAAGGTCTTAATGGCTAAGATCCATGTGCTGCTGCGTCACAGTGCTCACAGCGCGGATTACACCCCTCGCCGTCTTATTTATGACGGCATGTGCATCGATACCGTTTCGCATATGGTTTATATCGACGGGGAAGGGGTGATGCTGACTCCGAAGGTATACAAGCTCCTTGTTTTTCTTGCAAAAAATCCAAACAGAACATTTTCGAGGGATATGATTTTAAGAGAAGTATGGGGAGATGATTTCTACGGGACCGACAGGACGGTGGATACGCATATCAAAATTCTGCGTGAAAGCATAAGGCCGTATCACACTTTTATTGAAACGGTTTGGGGAATCGGCTATATTTTTAAAACATAAAAGCGGATTCAATAGCTCACGTTCAGGAGGATGAACCTTACGTTTTCTCCGCTCCAGCCGATGTCCCAAGGAACGCGGCTTCTGTCTAAATTATGGCAGCTCACGAGCGGATACCCTTTTGAGTCGGCGCCGGTGACTACGGATACGTGCGTCACCTTTCCTTTTTTCACATATGCCACAATATCGCCGGGACGCAGGCTATACGCGTACTGGTAGATGTCTTTGTAGCTGCCGGACGCTAGCACCGTTGCGCGGCCGCTGTAAACAAGGTAATTTTTTAGCGCCTGAGCATTGACCCATGAACGGCTTCCTTTTCCGTCCGCATAGTTCCATGTTTCGTTTTTGGAAAAGCCGCCGGCAAGAAGCACTTGAGACGCAAAATTGGCACAATCTCCGCCAAGCGCATTATAGTTTGTGTATTCGCTGTTATAGCTGTTTTTTCCGTCCGGCGATGCGCCCCAATACTGATCCGCATATGCGACGGCGGCGGCGCGGTTTTCGCTGATTCCCGATATATCGATCGGGCGATGGCTGGCCAGATATGCGGTTATTTCCCGCGTGTTATTATTCAAATCAAGCGTGTCGTAAAGCGGGTCCTCATACCATTCACGGCTGATGATCCAGCCTTGATGATTCTGCGCGGGTATAAGATCAACGGAATGGTTTCCGCTCAAGCAAAATGTGTTTTTGATTTCGGGTTCGTTTTCATAGACATACGTATATTCCGTTGATACGTTCATATAAAATGAAAAGCCCCTGCCCACTTCTTTGACGCTTTTGATGGCAAATGCGCTGTTGATTTCGGTAAAAATAACGCCTTGTTTCTCGGCCCAGTTTTTCAAGTATGCCGCTCTATGGACTTCAAATTCATAAGCCCATCTTCCGTTTCTTTCTTCCGTCAGGAAAATATCCTTCAGCGAGTCACTGCTTTGATTCAGCAAATATGCGTTTCGCACGGAAAAAAGCTCCGTTATAGTTTGATTCCAATCGTCTCCCATCACAGGCATTGCCGCCGAACGGAAATTGACGGAAAACAGAAGGCCGGCAATGCTGAAAAAGGCCAGCGGCAAAAACAGCATCATGAATTTTGCGTTTTTTTTCACAGGCCGCATAACGAATTCTCCTTCATGTACTCAACCATAATTATGAGAAAAATGCGCCGTATAGACGCTTTCAAGGCGTTTTCAACATAACGGGCGGCACACGCCCGGACGAACAGCCATAAAATAAATAAAAACGGTAAAGGAAATAAATGCGATGGCGCCAAAAAAAGAGATTGAAACATTAGCGGCTGCGTTGAAAGCCATGCCGGAGTATCGGGAGATGGCGGCGAGGCGATTGCGCATTATGAACGACAGGAAGCTCGGAGCGACCATGGCCGGCTTTGAAAGGGAATATGCGCATATCATGAGCCATGATATGCCGGCTGAGCAAACCGAGGCACAGCTTAGAAAGCTGTATGAAAGCCGGAAAGATTTTTTTGAGACCGCCGAAGTGAAAGCCTATATGAAAGCGGCGAATGATTATCACAAACTTGTATCGGAAAGCGTATCCTACTTGAATCAATTGCTTGACGTATAAAAATCGGAATTATCAAAATGAAAAATGGCCGCAGGGCAAACCGAAACGGCCATTTTTGACTTATAGGCGGCAGCATTCCTTAATCGTCATCCATGTCATCCATATCGTCCATGTCATAATCGATCATGTCGTCATAATCCGGCATCATATCCCAGCCGCCGGGGATGCCGTACCATCCGTTCATAGCGGACTGTGCGGCGGGGAAGACGCCATAACGGTTATAGCAGCGCCCAAAACGGTCGCAGCAGCGTCCGAATTCGTCGATATAATAACACCGTCCGGCGGGGAAACCGAAATCTACGGGGAAAAAGAAAAACCGGGGGAACCGTTGTCTGATAGGCAGCGGCATGGGATAACGCCTGGCGGGGAACCGCGGCCTGCCAACAGGGAATCCGCCTCTTAAACCGCGCTGCGCCACTTCCCTTTTTGATGTATTCATCTTGTCTGGCATCGATCATACTCCTTTCAACTGTCAAACGTTCGTTTGATATTGTATCGTATGAATATCGTCGGTGTTTTGTTCTTTCACAGATGTTTATTGTCTTAACGCTTCTTTTTTTCCGGTCTCACGCTCTTGTACGGCCGCACCCCATTTTCCGCAACGGTCGCCCCAATGGGCGATGCATTTTCCGTCCGCTGTGATGCGCACCACTTCGCACATGTTTGCACAGCCGTCGCAAGACAGGCTTTCGGATGAAAACTCACGCTTGAGCGCTTCGAATCCGTTAAAAGCGGTTGGACGGCACGAAACCGTTATTTCATCGCGGGCCAGAAGCGCCGCTCCATATGCTCCCATGACGTCATAATGCTGCGGTATCACGATTTTCTTATTCAGCGCTTTTTCAAAAGCCGTGCGTATGCCCACATTTGCGGCAACGCCTCCCTGAAAAAGTATCGGGGGACAAAGCTCTTTGCCTTTTGCGAGCGTCGCCATATAATTGCGCACAAGCGCGTCGCAAAGCCCCGCTATAATATCCTCGTTGCTGTGTCCCGCCTGCTGTTTGCTGATCATATCGGATTCGGCGAATACGGCGCATCGCCCTGCGATACGGACGGGAGACTTGGAGCGCAGCGCATAGCCGCCGAGCTCTTCGATGGGTATTTCGAGCCGAGAAGCTTGCCTGTCAAGAAAAGAGCCTGTTCCCGCCGCGCAGACGGTGTTCATTGAGAAATCACAGACGACGCCGCCGTTCATCAGTATCAGCTTGGAATCCTGGCCGCCGATTTCAATGATTGTCCGCACATTGGGCACAACGTGGCAGGCTGCGGCGGCGTGCGCCGTTATTTCATTTTTCACCACGTCTGCGCCGATAATCGCATCGGCAAGCCGCCGTCCGCTACCGGTGGTTCCCGTGCCTATGATACGCGCGTTTTCGCCTAAAACGGATTTTATTGCGGTCATACCGTTGATAATTGCTTTTATCGGGCGGCCGTTTGTCCGCAGATACAGCTTCTCGATCACGTTCCCATCCGAATCGGCAAGCACGATGTTTGTGCTTACGGAGCCGACATCAACCCCAAGAAATAATCCCTGCGTCATGCCGTTCTCGCCTCTCTTTTTCTTTTTTCAGCCAGCATATCGATAAACGCCTCGATTCTTGTCAGATATCCGGCTTCGCCCGTCATTTCGTCGATAATCAGCGTCAGTACCGGAAAACCGTGTTCTTTTTGAACGGACGGAAGCACGGCCTTTGCGACGATTTCCGGCATGCAGCCAAGCGGATAGATCTGAATTGCGCCGTCGAACCCGTCGTTTTTACAGAGCTGCGCGAAACCGAGGGATTCTTTCGCGTGGCCGCCGGCGTTGTATGGAAGATGGGGCTTCGCGGCTTTCATGATTTGTGCGGAATGAACTCCGAATGGCTTTTCTGCGAGATCTTTTATCCACCAGCTCGGCGTAATCAGGCGTTTGGATACGATGCCGTATTCCATAAGCAAATCCTCGATGAAAAGGTTGGCAAACGGCTCTATCATCGAATAGATTTCACCAATCAGCGCGATGCGTATCGGTTTTTTGTTAATATCTTTTCGAATGAAATCTATTTTTTCATGGTAACGCAGCAGTATGGCTTGCATATCGTCCGGAAGCCGCACCGAATCGAGCTGTTTGAAACATGCTTCAAGAAGCCTTTTGCTTTCGCCGCGGTTCTTTTCATATCCGGCGGCTTCGCGCGCTTTTTCGTTCAAGCCGTCCGCAAGAGACAAAATGTGCAGCGCCTGTCTGAACGCTTTAAATTTTGAGGCGCCGCTTACAGGGCTTGTTTCCAATATGCTGCGGATTCTCCGGCACAGCTCTTTTCGCCCGATCGCTTTTGGAGCGTCGATAACCAACATTTCAGCGTTGAACCCGTTTTTTTTAAGGAGCTTAGGCTGCAATTCACAATATTCCCCGAACCGGCACGGGCCGCAGCTTCCTGTAAGAAGAACGGTGTCTGCACCCGCTTTAATGGAATCGGCAAAGCTGCCCATAAAAACCTTGAAAGGCAGGCAGATTTCGTCGGGAGACAGCGCCGCACCAGCCTGAAGCATTTGCTTGTTGGCTTTTTGCGGGCTCACATAAGGGATTTGAACGGCTTCAAAAAACGCTCTCGCCGCAAGGCTGACGTTGCCCATAGGCGGAAAAGTGATGACCATACTGAACTCTCCTTTTCAGCATATCCGCAAATGCTTCTATGCGTGTATCGACGGCGGCTTCTCCGGTATGTTCGTCAAATTTCAGAACCATAAAGGGCAGATCTTCTGTTTCCAGCCGTATAAGCTCGGCAAAAACCGAATCCACGCCGCATGAAAAAGACGACAAATATATCAATCCGTCAACCGTTCCCTGACGGTATAGGCTGACGGCCGCGCCGAAATAAGCTTGTGCAAAATACCAAAACGGCGGCTTGAACAATCTGCCCGATTCCTGGCTGATTCGGTTTTCGCTTACGCTTTCGGCTGTGACGACGCCCACGCCTGCGGCCCGCAGCCTTCGGATGACGTTCATGCTGACAAAAGCGTCATGAACAATATATGCGTGGCCGATCAGCGCCACACGTAATGGATATCCCGTATCGCATATGCCTAAGCTCGATTCCTTTTGCCGCAAGAGCGCATATGAAAACGCCTTATCGATGTCTCTCCTGTTTTGACGAAAGATGCCGCATGCTTTGAGAGACCAAATATACATATCCTTTGTTCTCAGAGAAAAAACAGGCGTATCAATGATAGACGGAAGATGTGTGATGCTGTTTTTGACCATTTCCGTAAGCCCGCAGAACATCGGGCATAATTTTTTGCCTTTTTCAAGGCTTAAAAAGCGGGGCATAAGGATGACGTCGCAACGGGTTTTCAGCCAGTTCACATGGCCGTGAAAGACTTTTATGGGAAGACAAGCATCGTCCACACAGTTCTTCACGCCCTGCTCAAGTATGTCCTTGTTTGTGTCCGGCGATATAACGACGTTAAAGCCAAGCCTATCGAACAAGGTTTCGGCAAAAATATGATAATATGAAAATAGAAGGCCTTTTGGTATCCCCACGGTTGTTTCGCTTTTCATAATCTCTATACTGCGTTGCATGCGACGGAAATATTCAAAAATACAGGCTGAAAAATCGTTCAGGTCGGCTCGCCTCATTGATATGGCCTGATCTTTATTGAATATTGCAAAAGAAGAAGCTTGATAGTAGAATATGGTTATATCAACACGATATTGGAGTTGCAGAGATGAATTCGGACTGGCATGGGATATCGTATCATGGGCGTCTGCGCGTTTCGGGAACGAGACTGATGGATGAAAACGGCAGAGATGTTGTTTTGCACGGCATGAGCAGCCATGGCATGCAATGGTATCCGCACTTCGCCCGGCTACAAGGCATTCAAACAACAAAAACGATGGGCGCCAATGTGTTCCGGATCGCCATGTATACAGACGAGGGCGGGTATTTGACTAAAAAAAACATTGCTGACGACGTGATCAAAGCCGTTGACGATACGCTGGCTCTTGATATGTATGCCATTATCGACTGGCATATCCTGCACGACAACAACCCGATGGAGCATATTCGTGAGGCGCAGGATTTTTTTGAAATGATGAGCGGCCGTTACGCAAATGAGAAAGGCGTCATCTATGAAATATGCAACGAGCCCAACGGCCCCGAAGTGACATGGTCTCGATGCGTCAAGCCTTACGCCGAGCGGGTTATTCCGGTTATCAGGCGTCATGCGCCGGAAGCTCTTATACTGGTGGGATGCCCGACATGGAGCCAGGATGTTGACATATGCGCGGAAGATCCTCTGGATTGCAGCAATATCATGTATACGCTTCATTTTTACGCAGGCACTCATGGCGACGAGCTAAGGGAAAAATGCATCAAGGCGCTTGGTATGGGAGCGCCCATATTTGCGAGTGAATGGGGAACAAGTGCGGCCGACGGAAACGGCGGCGTTTTTCTGCGTGAAAGCGATGTCTGGCTTGATTTTCTCTCAAGAAACGGAATCAGCTGGTGCAACTGGAGCCTTGCCGACAGAGACGAAACAAGCGCCGCATTAAGACCGGGAGCGCCCGATGGCGGCTGGACGTCCGAACATCTTTCCGAAAGCGGACGGTATGTATTTTCAAAATTTGCAGACAAATAAACAAAACGGTGATTTGCCGGCGATGGATTCGGGTATTTATCAAAAAAAGGAGGAGATAATCATATGTCCTGCGATATTATGGTTGTAAAGATCGGGGACCGAAGACAGCGTTCGCCCGAGGTTCAGGAGGTGCTGTCAAGGTTCGGTTGCTGCATTAAAGTCCGCCTCGGACTGCATGAAACGGAAAACGCATGTGCTGAGGAAGGAGTATTGGTGCTGCAGCTCACGGGAGAAAAGAAAGAAATGCTGGCGCTTGAAAAAGCGTTGAATGAAATGGAGAACGTAAAAGCAAAAATGGTGATGCTGGATTGAAGTGATGCGAAGGCTCTTGCAAAACAGGAGCTTTCAGCTTGTCAAAAACCTTCGGTTTTCCGGCAATTTGCGGTTTTGCTTGTTCCTCGCAAGCTCGAAACGGCGCAAAACCGCAAGGTGTGGGCTGCGCGGGCAAAGCCCGTCTTGCCCACAAATTATATTTTCAGCTTTAGTGACAGTCTGAAGGCTCTTGCAAAACAGGAGCTTTTTTGTTTAAAAAAAGATTGAGACGGCTGAAAATGTGGTAAAAAAACAAAAATAGCATATCGTCATGGAGGGCATCTTTTTTGTTTGTGGATTACTATGATATTTTGCGATGCATCGGAAATTCAGTCGATCTCATTTCACCGGAGGTTACAGCGCATCATCAGCAGGTCGCCTATTTATCATATCAAATCGGACAAAACATGGGGCTTGATAAGCAAGCGTGCGGCAGGCTGTTGGCGGCGGGGTTGCTGCACGATATCGGTGCGCTGAGCGGCAGCGAAAGGCTCAGGCTTATCGAGGAAGAGCCGTTTTCGGCTGGAAGCCATGCTTTCCGAAGCGCCAGTCTTCTTGAAGAAGCAATGCCTTTAAAAGAACAGGCGGAAATTGTCCGCTATCATCATCTTTTATGGGAAAACGGGGAAGGGCGGATGTATCAAGGCCGAAGTGTGCCTTTTGAAAGCCATATCCTTCATCTGGCAGACAGGGTTTGCGTGAAATTCAGCAGGAATTTCAATGCGATTGAGCAGGTGCCCGGCGTTTTTTCAAAAATAGAAAACGATATCGGATACCGGTTTATGCCAGAGGCTGTTGAAGCGTTAAAATGCCTTAAAAGAAAGGATCATGTTTGGCTGGAATTGATGGAGCAAGATCCGCTCGATTATCTTCCCGTTGAACATATTTTCTCTTACAGAACATTAAATGTAGACGAAATACTTCAAGTGACGCACATGCTCTCATATATTATTGATTTCCGCAGCCATTTTACGGCTACTCATTCGGCGGGCGTGGCGGCTGTTGCGGAAAGGCTTGGCAAACTTTTCGGCTTTTCGGAAACGGAGAGCAAGATGCTGATTGTGGCCGGGTATCTGCACGATCTTGGCAAACTCAGCATTCCAAACGAACTGCTGGAAAAGCCCACAGCACTCAGCGACGACGAGTTTAGAATCATACGCGGGCACACGTTCTATACCTATCGGCTTCTCGGCGCTGTCCGAGGCTTTGAAACGATACAGAAATGGGCGGCATACCATCATGAAAGGCTTGACGGAAACGGATACCCTTTTAGGTTGAACGCGGATAAAATTCCGCTTGGATCAAGAATCATGTCGGTTGCCGATGTGTTTACGTCAATATCCGAAGACCGCCCGTACCGAAAAGGTATGCCTTCCGAGAAAATCCGGGACGTTTTGCGCTCAATGGTTGATGCTGGCGCCCTTTGCAATATTGTCGTCAATGTTCTGCTAGATAATTTAAATCAATTCATAGCCATTTGCAGAACAAGCCAAAAATCCGAAGCGGAAGCATACGAGAAATTTTCAGCCGTTTCGTAACTTGGCGCATTGAAGTTTTTTATGTTGACATTTGAATTGAAGTCGTGTATTTTTAATCAGTAAATTAGTAAATGAGTAATTGAGTAATTGGAGTTGAAAAATGAAAATACCTACGACACTCAAACATAAGCCTGTGATTGTTACGGAAAACTACGACAATATTGACGGACGCAGAGCATACGAGTCGGACACTAAGGGGCTGTCCTTAGGGCTGGCGCAATGGAACGATAGGGGTAAAGTGGAAATATCCGCCAAAATATGGAGGTATACTGGAGAGAAATGGTCGAGACAATCGGAAGAAATGCCGCTTCATCGGGTGATTGATCTC
>JAJUJH010000107.1 GCA_029265435.1 Clostridiales bacterium | reverse complement strand
TTGAGGACTTACTGAATGGATGATAAGAGCAGAAACCAAAAACCGTTGATCGAAAAGGTCAGGGAAAATTACAGCGAAGAGGATCAGGCCTTCTTTCAAAGAGCCTATGCGTTTGCCGAAAAAGCGCACGAGGGGCAGATGCGTCTTTCCGGAGAGCCTTTTTTTATGCATCCGTGCGAAGTGGCCGGCATACTTGTTGATCTGGGCCTCGATATGTCAACGGTGGTGGCTGGGCTTTTCCACGATATCGTAGAAGATACCGATGTGACGCTCCAGGAAATCAGCGCCCAATTCGGAGAAGAAACGGCGCAGATCGTGGACGGCGTGACCAAGGTCGGCAAAGTCAGCTTTTCGTCCAAGGAAGAGCATCAGGCCGAGTATCTCCGCAAGATGTTCCTTGCGATGGCGAGCGATATCCGCGTGATACTCGTCAAGCTGGCCGACAGGCTGCACAACATGCGTACGCTGAAATATCAATGCGAAGAAAAGCGTATCGAAAAGGCCAAGGAAACGCTGGAGATATTCGCACCGCTCGCCCACCGTCTCGGCATCAACGCCATCAAATGGGAGCTTGAGGACCTGTCGCTGAAATATCTTGACGAAAAAGCCTATTATGAAATCGCGGCCAAACTGACCGACACGCGCGCGGAGCGCCGCGAGTATATCAATGCCGTAATCGAAGAGATCCGGTCGCATCTGAAAAAAATCAAGGTCAACGCCGATATCGAAGGACGGCCGAAGCATATTTACAGCATCTACAATAAGATTCACAAGAAGCATAAGGCATTTGAGGAGGTTTATGATCTGATCGCCGTGCGCATCGTGGTGGAATCCGTGCGCGACTGCTACGCGGTGCTGGGCACGATCCATACCGTCTGGAAGCCGATACCCGGGCGCTTCAAGGATTACATTGCGGTCCCGAAGCAGAACATGTATCAATCCATACACACAACGGTGCTCGGGCGGGACGGACGCCCCTTTGAGGTGCAGATACGCACGAAGGAGATGCATTCCACGGCGGAATACGGCATCGCGGCGCACTGGCATTACAAGGAAGGCACGTCTCAGAGCGAAATGGACTCAAAGCTCGTGTGGCTTCGCGAACTGCTCGAATGGCAGACGGACACAAAAGATTCGCGCGAGTTTATGGAAACGCTCAAGTTCGACTTTTTCTCCGACAAGGTGTATGTGTTCACACCCAAGGGCGACGTCAAGGAGTTTACCCAAGGCTCAACGCCGCTCGATTTCGCCTACGGCATACACTCGGAAATCGGCCACAAATGCATAGGCGCCAAGATCAACGGCAAGATCGTGCCGTTGTCGTATCAGATGCAGTCCGGCGATATCGTGGAGATCATCACTTCCTCGTCGTCCAAAGGACCGTCGAGAGACTGGCTCAAAATCGTCAAAACCTCTCAGGCCAAAAGCAAAATCAAGAACTGGCTGCGCAAAGAATATAAGGAAGAGAACATTGTCAAAGGCCGCGACATGCTCGAAAAAGAAGCGCGCCGGCGCGGCTACGATCTCAAAACGCTGCTCAAACCCGAATGGCTCAAGGATATATACAAGAAGTATACGCTGCAATCCCCCGAAGACATATATTCGGCGGTGGGATACGGCGGCATCACGACGGGACAGATACTGCACAAGCTGATAGAGGAATATCGGCGCGAAAACAAGCCCGCAGTTGAAAAAACGGAGACAAGAGCGCGCTCCGCGAGAACGGGCGAATCCAGCGGCGTCATCGTGAAGGGGTACGACGATATTCTTGTCCGGTTTGCCAAGTGCTGCAATCCCGTCCCGGGCGACAGCATTGTCGGGTATATCACGCGCGGCCGCGGCGTTTCGGTGCACCGCAGTGACTGCTCCAACGTCACAACGGAGGATTTTGAATCCGGCCGGATGATTGAAGTGGCCTGGACAACGGGCGAAAAATCAACTTACAACGTGGAAATACAGGTGACGGCGGACGACCGCACGGGCCTCATCGCCGAGGTCAGCAACAAGCTTGCCAGCATGGGCTTTTCCATCACATCCGTCAACGCGCGCATGGGCAAAAACCACATGGCAAACATGGTGTTCGGCTTCGAGATATCCGAAACGTCACAGCTTGACGCGATCATCAAATCGCTCAAAAATATTCAGGGCGTGCGGGACGTATACCGCATACACAAATAGGCGATGATTGCTGTGGTGGAGCGCGTGTCGCGCGCAAGCGTAACGGTTGACGGACAGATTGCGGGAAAAATCGGGCAAGGGCTTCTCGTGCTGCTGGGCGTCGCGCAGGACGACGAAATGTGCGATGTTGACTATATCGTGCGAAAAACCGCGAACCTTCGCATTTTCTCTGAAAACGGCAGAATGGCGCGAAGCGTGAAAGATACCGGCGGTTCGGTGCTCATCGTGTCGCAGTTCACGCTGCTCGGCGACGCGCGAAAGGGCACGCGGCCCGATTTTACGAGGGCGGCGCAGGCGGACCACGCGCGGCGGCTTTACGAAGCGTGCATCTGCGCGTTCAAAAGCGAGGGGCTGCATACGGAATCCGGCGAGTTCGGCGCCGACATGAAAATTGAATCCTGCGGGGACGGGCCTGTCACCATACTGCTCAACAGCAGGCGCGTTTTTTAGGAGGCAGATATGAAGGTTGTGCAGATCGCAGTCGGCCAAATGATGGCCAACGCGTTTGCGGCATATAACGAAGGCTCAGGCAAAGCGTTTGTGGTGGACCCGGGCGCGGATTATGACCGAATCGTCAAGCGGCTTGACGAAAACGGCATCACGGAGGTCACGCATATTCTGCTGACACACGGGCATTTCGACCATATCGGCGCGGCGGCAAGGCTGAAAGCGCAGACGGGCGCGAAAGTGTGCGTTCATCGGCGCGACGCTTCGATGCTGCAAAGCGATACGGAAAACCTTGCGGCTTTGTTCGGGGAACATATCGAACCGGTGGAGCCGGATGTGGTTTTGGAAGGCGGAGAAACGCTTTTGGCGGCGGATATCGCTGTGGAAGTGCTCCATACGCCCGGCCATTCGGGCGGCAGCGTCTGCTATATCGCAAACGATGCAATGTTTTCGGGCGATACGCTCTTTTACAGGGGCATCGGGCGCACGGATTTTCCGGGAAGCAGTGCGCGCGAGTATATCCGTTCGCTGCAGAATGTGCTGGGCGGCCTTCACAAAGATTATACGGTGTATACGGGACACGGTATCAAAACGACGCTGTTTTCCGAATTGCAAAGCTTCCCGTATCTACAGTTATGACGGCACTATATACCAACGCTCCCGAATACTTCAACGACATATGCGAAGCGGTGCGCCTGTTCATCGACACACGCCGCATAGAGCTTCTTCACACTCCCGACGCGCCGCCGAGCGGCTTTTTTGTGCTGCACACACTGGAGCGGCAGGGCGGTATGATGACAAGCGCCGTGCGTTTCTTTTCGGACGGCGCCTCCGTTTCGGAGTATTCCTTTTCATGCGCCGTGCCGGCCGGCGCGCTCGAGATGAAGCGCGAGGCCAAGCGCGCGTCCAAAATCAGCGTTTACAGGGCGCTGCTCCGCCATTTCAAGACGCCGCTGCCTTGGGGTTCGCTCACGGGCATACGGCCCTCGAAGCTGCTGCGCGACAGCGAATCGCTGCTCGGCGAAAAGAAAGCCGCGTCGCTTTTTTTGGATACGTTCGACGTTTCTTTGCAAAAATACGCGCTTGCGAAAAGCATATTGGAATCGCAGTCGGGGCTGTATCCAGCCGACGGGGAGCTTGATGTGTATATCGGCATTCCGTTCTGCGTCACGCGCTGCGCCTATTGCTCGTTCGCCTCATATACGCCCGATGTGTTCAAAGACGCGGAAGCGCGATATACGGAAGCGCTGCTGGCCGAGCTTGCGTGCGCAAAGGAAATCATCGGCAGCCGCCGCGTGCGCGCGCTCTATGTGGGCGGCGGTACGCCGACGGCGCTCTCTCCGGCCAATCTCGCCGCCGTGCTGGAACGCGCGGCGCTTATTGCGGACGGTGCGGACGAATTTACCGTGGAAGCGGGCCGGCCCGATACGATCACGGAAGAGAAGCTTCGCATCATCAAGGCGGCCGGCGCTCGGCGGCTCAGCGTCAACGCTCAGACGATGTTCGACGAAACGCTGAGGCGCATCGGGCGGCGGCACACCTCGGCGGAATTTGCGGCCGCGTTCAATCTGGCCGCAAGCTTTGGCTTCGATGCGCTTAACGTGGATCTGATCGCGGGCCTGCCGGGCGAAACAAGCGAGCATATCGCGGCGTCGCTGGCGCAGGTCATCAGCCTCGCGCCCGAGAACATCACCGTGCATACGCTCGCGGTCAAGCGCGCGTCCGCTTTTGCGGCGGCCAACATGGAGGCGTTTCCCACGGATACGCAAACGGCTCAGGCGCTGGAAACGGCGCATACGATGCTGAGCGCGTCGGGCTACCGTCCGTATTATCTGTACCGCCAGAAATACATGAAGGGCAGCCTTGAAAACACAGGCTATACAAAGCCGGGCAAAGCGTGTCTTTACAATATCGACAACATGGAAGAGCTTTGCGATGTGCTCGCTTTCGGCGCGGGCGCGATATCAAAGCGTTTGTTCCAGGGCGGCGCGCGCATCGAACGCGCGGCCAACGTCAAGGATTTGAAGGGATATATCGAGCGCCATGCCGAAATGGCGGACTTTAAGCGGCGGCTGTTCCAATAGCACGGCGGAAATTTCCTTCATGCAATCATGACGTCTCAATCTCAATTCCACATCTCTTACCACTATGGAACTCACTTTGGGAATTTACTGAATTAACTCAATCGGTTTTTTATATTGACAACCAAATGTGATTATATTAGAATGTTTAAGCGCTTGAATAACGGGTGCCCGTAGCTCAGCTGGATAGAGTGTTTGACTACGAATCAAAAGGTCGAGGGTTCGAATCCCCCCGGGCACGCCATTATCATCAATAGGACAAACTTTTAGCTTCTATTGATAAACTTTTAGGCAGTTCGCTATGAACTGCCTTTAGTTTACCACCGTTCCTTCCGGGCATCAAATATAGTAAAGTCGTCATTACTATCTTGTCGCCATATTCCGGAGTATTTATGAAATGCTATTATAAAATGCGGGGTTAGCGTATATAACTGAGTCCGATCTGTATTGTAACACAGTCGTTTCCATCCACATATATTAACATAGTGAGAACATACAACCTTTATTTATGTTCTCACTATTCTTTTATGATGGGAGCAAAAAATGGATCAAAGAGTGTTACAGACGCAGCAATGGCTAAATGCCACGTATACCGGAGTTAGCGGGTATTCTTCTATCACCGAGGACGGCGTTACTGGGAATGCGACTTTTACTGCACTGATCAAAGCTCTTCAAATTGAAATCGGCGTCACCGTTGATGGAGATTTTGGTCCGACAACGCTTGGCGCGTGTCCTTCGACAATAAGTCAGGTTCCTGATGTTGATACGGCGACACCCATAAATCTGCATTATATTATTCAGGGATCGCTATGGTGCAAGGGATACAGTCCAGGTGGCTTTACCGGGATTTTTGGACCGGGTACGGCTGAGGCAATTCGAGAGTTTCAGGAGGATGCCGGAATCACGCAGGATGGGGTCGTGCGGCCGTATATTTTACAGGGGATCATGAATACCGATGGGTATAAATTCACTGAAACGAGCGATCCCTATGACACGTATAAGCATCTGGTACAGATGGGACTCAACCAATATTACGGGTCACAGATTGGATTGACGGCTCCTAATGGTCTTTGGGAAAGAAAGTCCCACAAGAATTTGATCAAAGCTGTGCAAATCGAATGGGGCGCTTCACCGGTAGATGGCATTTTCGGTGATGGAACTTTGGCAAAAGCGCCGACACTCTCCAGAAATACAAGTGGCTACACGAATTCCAAACGCTTACTCCAGTGGTCACTTGCAATTAACGGTTTTTATCCCGGAGGATTTACGGGCACCTTCGGATCTGGAACGTATAACGCGGTATACGGCTTCCAAGAATTCGCCTGTATTGGGGCGGATGGTATAGCTGGCAAAAGAACTTGGGCCTCTCTTCTGAAAAGTTGCGGCGATACAACACGGCCAGCCACCGCTTGCGACACTTCGACCAGACTAACAGCCGCTAAAGCAACAACATTGTTAAACGCCGGTTATAATACGGTTGGAAGGTATCTCACAAAAGTTGAAGGTGGCATAGATAAAAATTTGACGATAGAGGAAATACAGGTATTAAAAAATGCGGGACTAAAAGTATTCCCGATATTCCAAACAACGGGTACTTCCGCTGAGTATTTTTCTTACCTGCAAGGTATGTTTGATGGGATTGCGGCTAAGAATGCTGCCACTCAACTAGTTTTCCCATCCTACACTGTTATATTCTTTGCTGCTGATTATGACGTTTTGACCGCTGATATTGATGCAAATATTGTACCCTATTTCAGAGGGGTATATAACTATATTAATGGGGCATATCGAGTGGGGGTATATGGACCACGCAGCATTTGCACGAAACTGAGAGAGTTAGGCTACTGTTATTCCAGCTTCGTCGGAGATATGTCCAGTGGATTTACCGGCAACATCGGTCAAAAGCTACCAGAAAGCTGGGCATATGATCAGTTTTTTGAAACAGTTATCGGTACAGGCGATGGTGCGATTGCCATTGATAAATGCGCTGTTTCTCCAAGAGCAACTGCCATATCGGCTTCACTTTTGATCCCCACGACTCCAGAGCCTCCACCAGTAGATCCAAGTGATGAATTTGAAGTTTATGAAACATTGTATAGTCTTGCTAATGATTATGCAAGTGATGGAACTATACGAGAAAAGAACATCCTTGTTTTAAATTTTCTGAGGCATACACGCTATGATTCAGGAGAGTGGGGATATCACTGCAGGAGAGATTGATGATGGTTTTGTTGCTTTCGTGACTTCAGAGCATCCTGAGATAAATCCAGAGGATATTCGAATTACCGAACCGCTTTCAGAACAGGAAATTGAAGTAACTCATCTAGCAGCGACTATTAATGCGCTTTTGTATAGAAGCCTATTCCCTTACTCGAGTTTTGACGATCAACTTGACAGCTTGATGGGCTGGGCTGGTGATCTGTTGCAGTTTGGAGCCGCTTTGCAAAACACTCTGAATTCTGGAGGCAACAACTATTTTAATGCAAATGATATCTACAATTTAATTGGGATTGACCCGGCTGCGGCACAAAATGCTTACACTTTTTATGATGGAAACGGGAATATAGTGCCAAATGGAGCTGGTGATTTTGATTGGATAGATTTTATTCAAGATATTGATGCCGTTTCTCTTTTTCAGAGTTTAAGCGATGAGCCCATTCACACTGTTATGCAGAATTATTATCTGCGGGATTGGAATGGGAGGTTTGCCAGATTCGAAAATTATGTCGTAGATAGACACGAAATGTGGACCGGTTTGCCATGTACACTCAAAGACGCAGCATGGGGATACACCTATGGATCATATCTCACTGTGCAGCGTTTTTCAGAGAGCATAGGGACTTTTGATTATATGGCTTATGGTGAGTTGATAGCAGAGCAGTTTGCTAATAAAATATCGTTCTACAAGTCACAAGAATAAGTGGTTATTCCATTTTACAATGCCTCTGATCTATTAGGTGGAGGCATTATTTTTTTTTGATTTTTTCATATGGAATCCAGATTAATAACAAAATCAATGGTGGTGCAATTAGCAGGTACATATTGGATATATCCTGAGTTGTGTATTCAATATTTTCAGTTGCCCAAGAATGCACGACCTCATTTTTATCGCTTAGTAGAATATGCAACATCATGTAGATGGAATTATTATTTTCTCTCAAAATCTTTGCATAAGAAGGATTACTACCGTACTCAAACTCATTCTCTTTTAATGGGAAATGACGATCAATATAATCATTCGCCGTTTCGGATGAGTCAGGAAATGTCACATAAATATTAATATATGATCCAGCCAATTCGCCGGTTCCCATATAAATTCCTTGATAGTAGGTTGCTTTATTTAAGATGGTGCCATCTGGAAGTGCGTTAACGGAATCTATATTTTCTTTTAACACCCATATCGCATTAGAATCAATTTTTGTAATGTGACCTTCAGATCCATATGTAAATTGCAACGCAATGCACACATATGCAAAGAAATAAATGATTGCAGCAAGAACCGTTAATATTATACGTTTCTTTATGGAATATGATGGGGCCATACTCTAATTCCTTTTGACTTATTCCTCATAAAGTATTTCATCTTACTTAGAATTCATGCAAAAGCTTTTTTGTATCACTTAGAAACAACAAATATACTCTAATCTATCTGCATCTCTTTTGTCAACATTTAACACAAAACGAAAAACCCCTTAACGAAACGACATTAAGGGGTTTTATTATTGCGTTTTTTATTCAAACAGATCCCGCCGTCATATGAGCACGCGTGCTTTTCAAATGCGCGCAACACCCGAATCGCGCGCCGCCTTGGCGACGGCCTTTGCCACCGCCGCGCCCACGCGCGGGTCAAAAGGCGCGGGGATAATGTAATCGGGCGTCAGTTCATTATCCGCCACAAGGCCGGCAATCGCGTAAGCGGCGGCAATCTTCATATCGTCGTTGATATCCCTCGCGCGGACGTCCAGCGCGCCGCGGAATATGCCCGGAAACGCGAGCACATTGTTGATCTGGTTCGCAAAATCGCTGCGGCCTGTCCCCACGACCGCCGCGCCCGCTTCTTTCGCGTCGTCCGGCATGATTTCGGGAACGGGATTCGACATCGCGAATATAACCGGATCTTTCGCCATCGTCCTCACCATTTCCTTTGAAAGCACGTTGGGAGCCGAAAGGCCGAAAAACACATCCGCACCCTTTATCACATCCGAAAGAGCGCCTTTTTTCATCTGCCGGTTCGATATCCGCGCCATCATTTGCTTTTCGCTGTTGAGATTGTCGCGTCCGTCATATATCGCGCCCTGTCTGTCGCACAGCACCACATCTTCAAGCCCCATCGCCAT
>JAJUJH010000208.1 GCA_029265435.1 Clostridiales bacterium | reverse complement strand
GGTCGTAGGCCAGTACTATATTGCCACCGATAAGGCAAACTACAAGAGCGCAGGCGTAACCCTCACAAACGAGCCGATCGGGGTTTGCTTCAAGAAGGGCAACACCGCTCTGCGCGACGCCGTTCAGAAAGCGATAGACGCCATGGTCGCCGACGGCACCATGAAGAAACTCTCCGAAAAATGGTTTGGCAAGGATCTTACAAGCAATATCGACTCAAAGCTTAGGACCCTCGGCTGATAATTTTGCATTCCTTGTTCAAAAAAACGCTGCGATTCTCATGCTCGGCGGAACCGAGCATGAGAATCGCAAATAACTCGGGGGTTTTTCTATGGGTTTTGACAGGATAATGGTCGCTTTGCCCAGATTCGTGGAGGCTGCGGGGCTGACGCTTGAACTTACGCTCATCGCAATCGTAATGGGTCTTATACTCGGGCTAATACTGGCGCTCGGCCGTCTTTCCAAAAAGGCGCAATGCAAATTGGCGCCTTGCGGATTCAGGCTGGCGTTTGCGGCCGCGGAGGGCGATAACACGCGCCCGCTGATAAATGCAGCGGCAGCCGGATGGCTTGAAGAGACGCATCTTATATCAAAGCGGCAAGCTGAAATAATTAATAAAATTCTGTATCGCGAGCAGCAAAAACGCTTGAAAAGCGTTATAAAATATGGTATTATATGGCTGGTGGCCAGGCCACAAGGATAATTGATTTACATACGAAAGGTACGTTATGGGTATTTCATTTTCAAAGATTACAAACCTTAGCCTAAAGGAACAGGTAGTCAGGGAGATGGAGAACAAAATACTCTCGGGTGAGCTGAAGCCGGGGGATCGGCTCCCGCCCGAGCGTGAGATTGCCTCGGCAATGGGCATCAGCAGAAGCCTTGTGAACGTAAGCATTCTGGAGCTTGAAAGCAAGGGCTTTGTGAGGGTTGTGCCGAGACAGGGAGCCTTTGTGAACGACTATAAGAGGCTGGGAACCCCGCAAATGCTTCTTTCGCTGATGAATTACAACATTGATAAAATGGACTGGACTCTGTTTGACAACATGATGGATATGCGCATGCTGCTTGAATGCGAATGTACCAAGCTCGCGGTGAAAAACGCGACGGAAGAAAATTACATGCAAATTGAAAACGCGCTGAAGCTTATGGAGAGGCACAAAGATACGGATAGCTTTATTGAGGGCAACTTCACCTTCCACCATGCGCTGATGTTCGCGTCCGGAAACGCTGTATATGCGATGATATTCAATTCCTTCAGTAACGCGCTGCATTTCTTCTTTAAAATCTATTTTACAAGCAGCGAGCGGCGGGAAATATCCATCAGACAGCATCAGCAGCTTTATAAAGCGCTTCGTGAAAGAGATGAAGCCGCTGCGATCGATGCAATAAAGCAGACCCTCAATATGGGCATCAAGGGCCTCGCCAGTGTGTTTAAACGCTGATATTAATTGATCGAGAGGAAATATCTGAGGAGTAGTGCCGCAGTGATCGGCAGCGGCGCGGGCGGTTTTGCATCCGGATGCAGTCCGGCGCGCAGCCTGATAATATGCACACAGGAACCTTTCTCATGCCTGTTTTTGACTTCAGCGTTCAATAGGAATGTTCATATCAATATTATTTATTTATCAAAGGGGAAAGAGGTGTCGTGATTTGGAAATGGTTTATGACGTTGTGGTCATCGGAGCAGGGAACGGCGGCCTCTCCGCGGCGGCAACGATGGCTAAGAACGGGTTCAAAACGCTGCTTGTCGAGCAGCACAACCTGCCGGGAGGGTTCGCTTCAAGCTTCCGGAGGGGGCGGTTTGAATTTGAGCCTTCGCTGCACGAGCTGTGCGATCTGGGGTCTGAGGACGATCCGGGTGAAGTCCGCGCTCTTCTCAAGCGTCTGGGGGTGGAAGTGGAATGGCTGCCGGTGCCGGATGCGTACCGCGTGATAACCATCGCCGAAGGCAAGGACAATCTGGATGTCACAATGCCCTTTGGCGTGGACGCGTATGTTGACAGTATGGAGCGGTATGTGCCGGGCAGCCGCCCGTCGATGGAGAAGTTCATCACGCTGTGCAAGGATATAATGGACGCGCTGGCCTATATCGGGAAATCTGGCGGGAAGGCCGATCCCAAGGTCATGATGAAGGAATATCCGAATTTTCTGAAGTGCGGCGGGTACAGCGTGAACCAGGTGCTGCGCGCAATCAAAATGCCGGAAAAGGCGCAGCGCATACTCAGCGCTTACTGGTGCTACCTTGGAGTGGATTGCGATACGCTGAACTTTGCCATCTATGCCGCGATGGTTTATAAATACCTGACACGCGGCGCGTATATACCAAAGGACCGCTCTCACGCGCTGTCCGCCGCAATGGATAAACGCATACGCGAGCTTGGAGGCGAGGTCTGGTACAATACCCGAGCCGAAAAGATCATCATGGAAAACGGTAAACCGATTGGCGTTGCAACGACGCACGGGACGATTGCGTGCAGGCACATTATCGCCTGCTGCTCACCCAATGCGGTTTTCGGTGAGATGATGGATAAATCAGATGTGCCCGAAAGACAGACGCGAATGGTGAATGCAAGGAGGTTCGGCGGCCGCGGCTTTGTGGTGTATCTGGGGCTTAACAGATC